>JAAUUD010000117.1 GCA_012031655.1 Anaerolineae bacterium
CGGAGTGCCGCCGCTGGGGGGGTTGGCCTGCGGTGGGCGGGGTGGCCCCCGTGCCGCCGGGAATCTGCAAGACCTGCCCCACCAGGATCAGGTTCACGTTGGCGATGTTGTTGGCCTGGGCAATCGCCTGCACGCTCACCCCATAGCGGAGCGAGATGCGGAACAGGTTATCCCCAGGCTGGACGACGTAGGTTGTGTTGGCGGCATCCTGCGCCAGGGCGCCGGGTGCCAGCGCCAGGAGGCCAGCAGCACAGGCCAGCCCCATCAAGAACTTGAATAATGCTGGTCGCTGCATCAATTAAACCCCTTTTCATGTGCTTAAGAGTGCCCTAATCATAGTCTGCCTGGGCAAAAACTACCAATCGGAGCAGGGACCAGGCGGCCTGCTGGCCAGCGTGGGGCGCAGGGAAACAAAAAACCTCGCAGGGGCGCGAGGTTTTTCTGGTTCTTTGGCGCAGGCTAGCGGCGCTTAGTCCGGCAGGATGCCCGTCCCCAGCAGGGCGTCTCCCCAGATGAGGAAGAAAAAGCCCAGCGGGATCACCGTCAGCACGAAGTACTTCACGCTATAGGTCGGGATGTCCGTCCCCAGCAGCACATAGACGATCAGGAACGACAGCACCAACGCGGTGCTGAACGAAATTACCCAGATGAGCGCACGCTTGAAGAACAGCACCGCTTCAAAGGGGCGTTCTTTGTTTTCCTGGCCGGGCACAGTAAAGACCAGGCGCGCGAGTAGGCGGTCGAGCATGGCAAGCATTGCAGTACGTCCTTATGTCCCTCTCATTTGCAGGTATTGTAGCCAATTCTGCGGGCGTCAACAAGCATAGCTGGTCTGGCGCGGCGCCGAACCGCCTCTGGACAGGGCGGGCCGGGCTGGATAAGCTTAGCGGCATTATTCCGGGGTTGCGAAGCAGGGACAGGCGCCGATGCACACCATCACAATGAAATTTGGGGGCACTTCTGTGGGCAGCGTAGAGGCGATCCAGCAGGTGGGCGCCATCATCACCCGCCAGGCCGAAGCCGGGCAGCGCGTGGTGACGGTCGTCAGCGCTATGTCGGGCGTCACCAATGCGCTGATCCGCGCCGCGCAGGACTCAGAAATGGGCGATGTAGGCAGCTATAAGCGCCTGGCCCACGAGCTCCGCCGCCGTCATGCCGAAGCCGCGAACGCCCTCGTCCAGACCACGAACCGCCGCGAGCGGTTGCTGGATGAAATCCGCGATCTGCTGGACGATTTTGAGCAGCTCTGCCACGGCATCAGCATTTTACGAGAGGTTACGCCGCGCGGTATGGATGTGGTCTCGTCCCTGGGGGAGCGGCTTTCAGCGCGCCTGGTGGCGGCCTATTTGCAGGACACAGGCGCCGAGGCCGAGGCAGTCGATGCCACAACGCTCATCGTCACCAACGACCGCTTCCAGAACGCCACGCCGGATATGGCCGCCACGCGCCTGAAGGTGCAGGCCAAGCTCAAGCGGATGATGGAACGCGGCATTTTGCCGATCATCACGGGTTTTATCGGGGCCACGCCCAATGGCACCATCACCACGCTGGGGCGGGGCGGCAGCGACTATAGCGCCGGGATTATCGCGGCGGCACTGCCTTCTGATGAACTGTGGATTTGGTCGGATGTGGACGGGGTGATGACCACCGACCCGCGAATTTCGGACCAGGCGCGCACGATTCGCGTGCTGGGCTATGGCGAAGTCAGCGAGATGGCCTATTTTGGCGCCAAAGTGTTGCATCCGCGCACCATCCTGCCAGTGATTGAACTGAACATCCCGATTCGGGTGCTGAACACGTTCAACCCAGCGCACCCCGGCACCCTCATTCGCCCGGAACCGGAAATTGTGCCGGGCGCCATCAAGGCCATCACCACCGTGACCGCCGTGCACCTGATGACGGTGCAGGGGCGCGGCATGGTGGGCGTGCCGGGCATTGCCGGGCGCACCTTTTCTGCGGTGGCGCGGGCCGGGGCCAGCATGTTGATGTTCGCGCAGTCGTCTTCTGAGCAGAGTTTTTGCTTTGTGGTGCCGGACCGCAGCAGCAGCCTGGTGAAGGATGTCATTGAACAAGAACTGGCGCTGGAACGCGCCCGCCGCGATGTGGACGATGTGCAGGTGTCGGAAGATGTGGTGATCGTGACGGTGGTGGGCGCTGGGATGCGCGGCACCCCTGGGGTTGCGGCGCGCGTTTTTACTGCGTTGGGCGAGGCAGAAGTGAACGTGCTTTCGATTGCGCAGGGCGCTTCAGAATACAGCATCAGTATGGTGGTGGCCCATGCAGATGCCACCAAGGCCGTACAGGCTTTGCACGGCCTCTTGCAAAATGGAAACGGGAACCATCCCACACGCTCAGGGGCGGGCCTCAAGAACAGCCTGCCCCCGGGCCAGGCCTAGCGACCCCGCTGGGGTTGGGTGGGTGGCGGGGTAGGCCCGCTGCCGCCTTCAAAGCGGCCAAACAGCGCCAGGCTGAACATCAGCGCCCCGCCCAGCACCATCAAGCCGACGGTGATGGGGGTGGGGAGCGCCAGCATCAGCGCCGAGATTATCCCGAACAGCAGCAGGATCACGGCGATTTCGACAAAGAGCGTGGTTGCGTTGCTCATAGCGGCCCTGCCTTTCTGTGCTTTCTTTCAGGATGCCACAGAAGTGCATGGCTGTTCAGCCCCAGTGGTTGGGGTTTGACGCAGGCGGGATGACCGTCGTATGCTAGAAAATGGAGGAGCTGATTCCCCCCCTTGCCTGGCCTAGCGCTGACGCAGCCTGACCGCCGTCCCATAAACAAACAGTTCCGAAGCCGCCTGCATGATGCCGGAGGTCGTGAAGCGCACCGCCACAATGCCATCTGCGCCGATTTCGCGGGCCCGCTGGCACATGCGGTCAATCGCTTGCTCGCGTGATTCCGCAATGAGCTTGGTGTACTCGGTGATTTCCCCGCCGACCAGGTTCCGCAAAGAGGCCATGATGTCATTGCCCACGTGCCGCGCGCGAACGGTGTTGCCGCGCACCAGCCCCAGGGTCTCTACAATCTCATAATCCGCAAAGGTGTCTTGCGTGGTGATGAGCATGACCGTTTTCCTCCCTTTACAGGTCCACGTTTTTTGAGTAATGGTCGTCTTCTGCATTCGACAGACGGTCGCGGAGGGCCTGCGCCAGCATCAAGCCCACGCCACCCAGCGCCAGCAGGCCAATCACCCCCACCGGAAACGCCAGGAGAAAAGCCACAACCAGCGCCAGGATATAGAGCACCGCCACCACCGCCAGCAGCCCCAGCCCAATTTTCCCCATCATGCGCGTCTCTCCATGACTTAACATCCCTGATTATTGTGAGCCTGTTTAGGGGCGGTGGGTATCCCCAAATTTTGGGAGGGGCCCAGGCTTGACAGGCTCCCCAGAATGACCCTATCCTTGGGGGCATGATGTGGCGAATTTCTGCTTCTGGACCACAGCAGCAGCGCCGCGCCGGTGTCGGAAGCACAGGCGAAGGCGCGCGATCTTTGCATCCTGCTTAGCGCCGCATCGTCCTGATCTCGGTTTTTCCGACCCGGCCTGTTCTTTCTCTCAAAGTGCAGGCCGGGTCGCTTTTTGGTTAGGGAACTTGGTAGGAGCAACGGACCATGCTGGAAATGTTGGTGTCGGCGTTTGTGCTGGGGGTGGCGGTTGCCATTCCGGTGGGGCCGGTTTCGATTGCGGCGGGGCGGCGGGCCATCACGCTGGGCTTTCGCCCGGCGTTGTTGTTTAACTTGGGCAGCCTCACCTCGGATGGGCTGTATGTGCTGCTGGTGTATGTTGGCCTGGCGCCTTTGTTGGCCGAAAGCGCCGCCCTGCGCCTGGTGCTGTGGGGCGTGGGCGGGGCCTGGCTGTGCTGGCTGGGCCTGGAGGCCATCCGCACGCGGTTGGATGCCGATGTGTTGGATGGGGCAGTGGCCGGGGAAGCGCCCTGGCGCAGCTATACGGCTGGGGTGGGCATTACGCTCTTTAACCCGCTGACCATCGCGGGCTGGGTGGCACTGGCCGGGAGCTTCTTTGCGGGCTGGGACAGCGCCTGGGGCAGCCGTGTGGCCTGGGGCTGGTTGGCGATGGTGAGCATGCTGGTGGGCGTGATGCGTGTGGGCGGCGGGGGTGGCCTGGGTGCGCTCGAGCGGATGCGCCGGTGATCAGCCGCGTGCGGTGCGCTGGCTTTCGGTGGGGGCGGGGTGGTGCTGCTGGGCTTTGGGTTGAGCGCCTGGGCAGCGGCGCTGCGTGACCTGCTGGGCTAGGCGCCGATTGGCGTGTTGCTGGCCTGGCTCGTATAATCGGGAAACTAGCGGATCAGTCTGGGGGCGTCAGTGGCGGCACCATGAAAGACATTCTCTCCCTTGAACACCTGGCGCGCATGTCCAATGCGGACCTGGCCAAAATCTCCAGCCAGATCACCGGACGGCTCAACAACGAAGACTGGCAACAGGTCATCTTTGACCTGCGCGTGAGTGGGCACATCCACACCTTCGGGGAGGACTGCGCCCTACCTGTTGCAGCGTTTCATCAAGCTCGAAGTGGACCTGGACAACGAACTGGCGCGCCGCTCCTACACATCGCCGCTGCTTTCCACCACCCGCGTGAGCCCGGCAGACCCCGACGAAGGCGACCGCCAGCGCCGCGCCACCGTCGCCAGTCAGGACGAAGCCGCGATGATGGCCATGGAAATCTACCCGCAGAACAACTGGAGCAGCGTCGATTTCTCTTTTTCGATTATGAGCATGCTGGCGCTGCGTTTTCGGCTGCCGCACCTGGACGAAGAAGAGCGGCGCACCTTTGTGACGCTGCTGCGCCGCGACGTGGGCATGACCTTCCTGTGGACGCCGGAACGCTGGGAGCAGGACTACCTGATCTTTGTGAACCAGGGTGTTTTTACGCGGGTCTATGCTTTTTCGCAGACCGCCGAGGCTACCGCTCGCCTCACGAACGAGGCTCTGGGCACCCTCACAGACTGGTTAGAGCGGGGGTGGTTCCCACGGCGGCGGCGGCGGCGGTCCTCGCAGGTGGTCACGCCTCAGGCGCCGCCACCCGCCCCAGAACCCCCGCCTGGCAACCCGGCAGACTCAGACAAGGTCAAGCGGATTGTGCAACGCTTGGAAAGCGGCAACCTGGGCAAGCCAGAAAACCCCGGCGGCGCAGACGATCCCTTCACCTGGTGAGCCAGCGCAGAGGATCAGGGCGGGCTGGGCGTGCCGCTCACCGTGGCGTTGACCTCGTTGGGCTGGATTGTGATGGTGGTGGTTTGTCCGTTGAACTGTTCCATCAGGTTTTGCACGATGATGGACCAGGACGGGTCTAGCTGATAGGTGCCGGGTTCCAGCCCGCTCACCTCCACGCTCACGCGCAGCGCATCTCGCGAGAGCGCCTGCAAAAAGGGTTGCGGTCCCACCACCAGTACATCGACCACATCCGGCAAAACCGTTACCTCCAACCCGTTCGGCGCGCCTTCTACCTGAATCGGAATATCTTCATATTGGCGGCTGCCGGTGACTGTGCCAATGCGGATGCGGACGTTTACGGTCTGGCCGGGGGGGTCCAGGCTCACCCCGTCGGGCAGTTGCACGGCCACAGTGCGCTCGAATGAGCTGTCTGCACCGGCCAGGCTGATGGTTTCGGTCTCTACCACGCCATTAAGTGCGCGGATGGCGCTGGGGCTGCCCGCCACCAGCACCGTCGGCGGCTCAATCTCGTAGCCTTCGTAGATGTAGCCGCCGGGGGGAAAGCCGCTCACATCGGGCAGCACGCTGATCTCCGAGACCCCCTCGTTGGGGCGAATTTCGAACTCGCAGGTCACTTGGCTGGGGTCCAGCGTAATGCCGGGGACGTTGCGTTCCTGGGCATCGACAGCAATCAGGTTAATACGGCGGTTGCCTGGGTTGCGCTCGTCGCTCAGGTTGATGCGCGCCACGGCTTTCAGGTCCGCCAGGCGTCCTTCGACCCCACGCGCTGTCACTTCGCTCAGGCCGCAATTGGGCAGGTCGGGGTAGAAAAAGCCCACGGGTGGCTCCTGGGTGACCTGCACTTCCAGCGGGATGCGCTGGCTGGCGAACTGCGCCACCGAGACGCGCACGCTGCTGGGGTCGATGCTCACCAGGTCGGCGCGCAGGCCGTCTTCGAGTTCGCCACGCAAAGTGATGCGGTGGGTGCCTTCTTCGATGCCGCGCAAATCGGCAATCACCCGAATCTGATCCGCCCGGAGTACTTCCCATTCGGAGAGCGGCGCCCGCAACCGCACCTGAGCCAGGCTATTGCTGGGTTCGCCCTCGATGATCATGTTATCATCCACCCGAAATTCGATGGAGAGCGGGCGGCTGTACACACGCTGTTCGATGGGGTCTGTTTGCGAAACCGCCACCACCCAGATCGCTACCGCCAGCAAGAGCGAGATGAGCAACCATTGCAGGTTGACGCGGAACCAGTTCTGGAGGGCTTCACGCAGCTTCACCGGAAGGCGGCTCCTGTTGTTGGGTTGGGGGCGGGGCGGGCTGGCGCTGGAACAGCCCGCGCAGGCGTTCCAGCTGTTGCCAGGTGGTCTCGCGCGCGTTTTGCCACCAGCTTTTTTGCTCCCCCTCGTTTTCCATCAAAAACGCTTTGAGGATGGTCGTCAGGCGGTTGGCATCCAGGCGCCGGATGAGCCGCCCCTGGTTGGCAACGGAAATCTGGCCGGTTTCTTCCGAAACGATGATCACGATGGCATCCGAAATTTCGGAGAGGCCCAGCCCGGCGCGGTGGCGCGTGCCGATCTTGCGCTGGGTGAGGTCGTGGGCTGCCGAGAGGGGCAACACCGCAGCGGCAGCCTGCACCCGGTTCCCGCGCAAGATCACCGCGCCATCGTGCAGTTCGGTTTTGGGGAAGAAGATGGTCAGCAGCAATTGCGGGGTAAAAACGCTTTCGAGCGGCACGCCTGTTTCCGTGAAGTCATTGAGCGGGTCTTCGCGTTCAAGGACGATCAGCGCGCCATGGCGCCGTTCCGAAAGGCGCCCGGCAGTGGCGCTCAGGTCATTGATAAACTGCTCTTGCTCGGTGCCCTGCCGACCCCGCAGGGCCAGCCCGGCGCGCCCCAGGCGTTCCATAAAACGGCGCAGTTCCGGCTGAAAAATGATGGGCAGCGTGATGGCCGCCCCAGTGATCACCGTCCCCAGCAGCCAGCGCAAAGCCACCAGCCCCGGCACCACCGAAAGCACCCCGATGATCACCAGCAGCACCAGCGTCCCACGCAGCACGGGCACGGCCTGGGTGCCCCGGAACAGGAAGCTGATGGCAAAGAGGAGGGCCGCAATCAGGAGAATGTCGAGCAGCGCCACCCAATCGAGGCTCTGCAGGGTCCAAATTAATTCCATTCTGCATCAAATTCTTTTAGGCGGCCCATGCGTTGTCCGTCAACTCCCTGGTGCGCCCCCGCCTGGCTGCTCCCTAGCCGCCCAACTGTTGCAAGAGCTGTTGATAGTGGGCGCTATTGCTGGGGTTCAGGCTCAGGATTTGGCGGATGGTCTTGCGCGCTTCGTCGTGCAAGCCTGCTTCCAACTGGAGCTGGTGTAGGGCTTCCATCTGCTCCAGCGCATCGGCGGGGCGCTTCATTTGATGGTAGACCTGGCCCAGGCGCAGGCGCAAGCCCATCTCTTTAGGATTGGCGCGCACTTCTTCTTCCAGCACCTTCAGGATCAGGTCTGGGCGTCTTTGTTTGGCGTAGACCTGCAAAAGTCGATCTAGCTCCTGCATGGCCTGGACACTGTTGTTCAGGCGAAAGTGAATGTCCACGGCGGCGCGGCGGGCGTCCAGGTCGTCAGCTTGCTGTTCCAGAATGCGCTGATAGGTACGCAGCGCGCCGCGCAGGTCCAGGCGGTCGCGGTCAATGTGGGCCAGGGCGTGCATAATGCGCATCTGGGTCGATAGCGGCGCGTTGATGCGCTGAGCCAACTTGAGGGCCTGGTCAAAGATGGTGCGGGCGCTGGAAAGGTCGCTCAGGTCGCGATGTGTTTCGGCCAACTGAATATATTGCTCCAGGGCGTCCGCGTGGCGCTCCTGGCTTTCCAGCAGTTCGATCAGGTTTTCGCGCAGGCGCACATCCGCCGGGGCGACCTTGATCACGCGGTTGAGGATGTCGGCGGTTTTGTGCAGGTTGCCACGCGCCATGTAGGTCTGCGCAATGAGGTTATATTTTGCGATGGCCTTTTGCACCTGGTTCATTTCCATCAGCACATTGGCGATGCGCAGGTGGGCTTCCAGGTATTCCGGTGCGCGCTCGATGACGTAGTGTGCCTCGTCCATGGCCAGGATAAAGCGGCGCTGGGCTACATAGTCGTCAATGCGGGACATAGCATCAATCACATCGTCAGATTGTGCCACCACTTCCAGCACGTTGTCGGTCCCCTGAGAGAACGCATCTTCCAACTGCTGACGAGTCTGGCGGACTCGGCGCTTCCAGTCCACGCCGGTCAGGCGTTGGGCAAACTTCTTGCTGAGCGTTTTCAGGGTATCTTCGGTGGCGTCCTGGGCCAGGCGGGCCAGGCGGTTATAAATTTCGGCCAGTTGGCTTTGTTCTTCGTCTGTGCGGGCCAGCGACATATCCACCAGGCGTAGCGTATTGGTCAGGTGCCTGAGCGCCTGCCGCCAGTCTTCTTTGCCGATGTAAGCCAGGGCGATGCCGTGCGTGGCGCCGGCGGTCATCAGCAGGTCGCCAGAGACTTTTTGCAGGTATTCGATGGCTTTATCCCACTGTTGGGCATCGACGTAGAGCGCGCCGAGGTTCAGGTACAGCGAGGCGGTCCGCAGGCCGCCTTGCTCCGATTGCAGATAGGCGCTGATGGCTTGGTCATGGATGGTTGCGCGGTGCATTTCGATGGCTTGCATGGCCATTGCACCCGAAAGGTCCAGGTTGCCACTCTCGAAAACGGCGGTCGCCAGTTGTTCCATGCTCACTTCCACCGCATCCCCAATGGGGCCGCGCCTGTCGGCGTCGGCAATCGTGACATCCACCCCCACGATGGGTTCTTCGGCTTCTAACTCCGCCGGGCTAGGCTTGCGCTTGATGGCGAGATCCGCAGAAAGCTCGGTGTTGGCCCGCACTGCCGTGATGGCGTTCAGGATGGTTGGCTCTTTGGGCAGCAATTGTTGCGCCCGTTCCAGCACTTGCAGGGCCAGGGGTTGGTTGCTGGCCTTCTGGAAGTGGTAGGCCATCTTGAGGTACTGGTTAGCGGCTTCGATGCGGTTGCCCAGGCGGATGTAGGCCTGGGCCATGCGCTGGTGAATCTTGACCAGGCCGGGCGTGATGTGCGTAGCACGCTTCCAGTTATCAATCGCTTTTTCCAGGTCCTGGCGCTGGAGGTAGATTTCGGCCACAGTGAGGTATTGCTTGGCCGCTTCGCTGGCGCGCCCCAGGCGTTCCAGCACGTCGGCGCTCTTTTCAACCGGGATCGGATCGTCGGAGGCCAGGCGGTGGGCCTGACCATAGACGCGCAGGGCATCTTCCAGGCGGCCTGCCTGGTAGAGCGCAAAACCCAGGCTGTTGACGGCCTGGACCTCTTGCGGAAATTCCTTGACGGCCACCATAAAGGCTTCGACCGCCTTGGTCCAGTTTTCGTCCCAGGTGGCGTTAGTGCCCGCCTCCATTGCCTGTTGAAACCGTTGCTGATCGCCAGCCATGTCACCTATCCTGAAGTTACACGCGCTACACTTGTATTGTAATCGCTTTGCCCTCGGATGGAAAACGCGCCACCCTGA
>JAAUUD010000118.1 GCA_012031655.1 Anaerolineae bacterium
CCAAGCCCCCGAGAAGCCGCGCTGGCTGCCTTGCAAGCCCTCCACGCAACCCCTGACCGCGATCTCTGGTGTGGGGCCAGCGGTGGCCGAAAAGCTGGAGCGGGTGGGGTTTGGGCCGCGCACCGTGGGCGAATTGCTGTACCTTTTTCCCCGGCGCTACGATGACTACACCCGCATGTTGCCGCTCAATCGCGTGGCACCCCATCAGCAGGTGGCGGTGGTGGGCACGGTGCGCTCTATTGCGGAGGTCGCTGGGAACAGCGGGCGCAAGCGCATCATCGTGACGGTGGAAGACAGCACCAAGAAGATGCAGGTGACCTTCTTCAACCAGCCCTGGTTGCTCCGGCAGATTAAGCCGGGGATGCAACTGGTCTTTAGCGGCAAAGCCGACCTCTACCGCGATCAGGTCGGCATGACCAACCCAGAGTGGGAGCCGGTTGACCAGGAGAGCCTGAACACCGGGCGCATTGTGCCGGTCTATCCGCTGACGCAGGGCCTCGGCGACCGCACCATGCGCCGGCTGATGTATGAGCTGGTCGAAAAGTGGGCGCCGACCGTGCCGGACTTCCTGCCGCCGCACGTGCTGGACCGCACCGAGCAAGTGGACCTGGCCTGGGCCTTGCGCCAGGCGCACTTCCCTGAAAAATGGGAATACCTGGCCTATGCGCGTGAACGCCTGGCCTTTAATGAGTTGATCATGCTGCAACTGAGCGTGATGGCCCATCGCGCCGAGTGGCAAGGGCAGCGCGCGGTGCCTTTGCCGATGCCGCCGGATTGGCTGGCGGCCTTCGAAGCCCGCTTACCCTTCCGCCTGACCGAAGCGCAACGCCGGGCGATTGCCGAGATTCAGCAGGACGTGGTCCGCGATGTGCCCATGAACCGGCTTTTGCAGGGGGATGTGGGCGCTGGAAAACCCTGGTCGCGGCGGCAGCGATGGCAGCAGCCCTGCTCAATGGCCAGCAAGCCGCACTGATGGCCCCCACCAGCATCCTGGCCGAACAGCACTATCAAAAGCTCAGCGCCCTCTTTACGCAGCTTCCCGGGCTGGAGGGCGTGCAAATCGCTTTGCTGACCAGTGGCCTGTCCGCTGCGGAACGCCGCGCCGCTTATGATGGCCTGGCCAGCGGCATGCTTCAGGCCGTGGTGGGCACCCATGCGGTCATTCAGGGAGACCTGCAATTTTCCAACCTGGCACTGGCCGTCATCGATGAGCAGCACCGCTTTGGGGTGGAGCAACGCGGCGCCTTGCGTGGCAAAGGCACCAACCCGCACCTGCTGGTGATGTCTGCCACGCCCATCCCGCGCACGCTGGCCCTCACCCGCCACGCGGACCTGGACCTGAGCGTTTTGGATGAGATGCCGCCGGGCCGCACGCCCATCCGCACCAAGCTGCTCAACCTGGGCCAACGCCCCCGCGCCTATGAGTTCATTGTGAACCACGTGCTGAGCAAAGGCCATCAGGCGTACATCATCTATCCGCTGGTGGAGGAGTCTGACGCCGTGGAGGCGGAGTCTGCCGTAGCCGGATTTGAGCGGCTGCAAGCTGTTTTTCCCGGTTATCAACTGGGCTTGATGCACGGTCGCCTGGGCCAGGCAGAAAAGAAGCCGTGATGGACGCTTTTGCGCGGGGCGAAACCCATGTGCTCGTCGCCACCACCGTGATTGAGGTGGGGGTGGATGTGCCAAACGCCACCTGTATCCTCATCGAAAATGCGGAGCGCTTTGGGCTGGCGCAGCTCCACCAATTGCGGGGGCGGGTGGGGCGCGGCAACGCACCTTCGACCTGCCTGTTGGTGGCGGAGGAAGAAAGCGAGCGCCTGAAATGGCTGGAAGAAACCACAGATGGCTTTTTGCTGGCAGAAAAAGACTGGGAAATGCGCGGGGCCGGCGATCTGCTGGGCTTGCGGCAGAGCGGCTCTGGCCAGGTGGAACTGACCGCGCTCATGCAGCCGCAGTTGGTGGCGCTGGCCCAGGCCGAAAGCCGCGCCATTTTTGCCGATGACCCTTTTCTGGACCAGCCAGAGCACGCACTGCTGGCCCGCGCTATCCAGCAAATGATCGACCTGCGCTCCGACCGGAGCTAACCAAGGAACCGCTCGCTTATGTCTTCATCCGTGCGTCGCGCTGTTTATCCCGGTTCGTTTAACCTGTGCATAATGGGCACACCGACATCATGCGCGCGCGCGCGCGTGTTCGATGAACTGGTGGTGGCTGTCTACGACCGGCCAGAAAAGCCGCATCTCTTTAGCGTGGAAGAGCGCCTGGCGCTTATCGTAGAAGCAGTGGAGCACTTACACCTGCACAACATCAAGGTTGCGTCCTACAGCGGATTGACTGTAAACTATGTGAAAGATGTGGACGCTTTTGTAATTGTGCGGGGGTTGCGCGTTTTTTCGGACTTTGAGTTCGAATTTCGGATGGCGCTGGCCAACCACCGCCTTGCACCCGACATTGAGGTTGTGAACTTTATCGCTAGCGAAGAAACGGTGCATTTAAGCTCCAGTACAGTGCGCGAGATAGCATCTCTGGGGGGGGATGTCTCCTCAATGGTTCCGCCCCATGTTGCGTCTGCTCTGCAGAAACGCTATAGTGGCGTAGGTTGAGGGAGGCTTGTGTGATGGATATTCAACGTCTTGTGGATCGGCTGGAAGATTTAATTGACGAAGGGCGCCACATCCCAATGAGCAAATACACGCTCATTGATGAGGAGCGCATTCTGAGCATCATCGACCAGATGCGGATTTCTGTGCCAGAGCAGATCGAAGAAGCCGCGCGGGTGATTGCCCAGCGCGACCGTCTGATTGCCCAGGCCAATGAGGAAGCCGCACACCTCATCGAGCAAGCCCGCCAAAAAAGCCGCGATATGACCAGCCAGGAAGCCGTGGCCGCTGCTGCCGAACTCCAGGCTCGCCAACGCCTGGACCAGGTGCACCTGGAAGCGGAGCGCATCCGCGCGGAGGCTGATGGCTATGTGCTGGAAGTGCTGCGCGAACTGGAAAGCCACCTGTTGCGCACCCTGACGGTCGTGCGCAACGGCATCGCGAAGGTGGCGCAGGACCGCGAAGGGCTGCAACAAGCCCGGGCAGCGGCGCGGCGGGCCACGGCAGCCCCCCCCGGCCCCCCCCGGCAGAAGCCCCCGCGACCATGCCCATCCAGCAGCGGCAGGTGGTTTCGGTGGACAACGACACCTCATCTTGACTTTCGGCAGGGGACTGCTACAATGCCATCACTTTTTTGTTGACCGCTTTCCGCTTCGGCGGCAAGTCCAGGAGATGGCTCAATGGGTCCTTTGCCCAAGCGCAAAGCGTCTCGGCGCCGCAAGCGTAACCGCCGGGCGCACGACGCGCTAACAACCAAACATCTGGTGAAGTGCGATAACTGCGGGGGATTCAAGCCTTCCCACGTCGTGTGCACCCACTGCGGGCACTACAACGGGCGGATGGTCTTCGAGATCGAAGATACCACCGCCAGCTAAGCTCCGCATTGCTTTCACCTGTGCATCAATCAGCCGTGCTCGACGCGGCTTTTTGATTCCCTGGCAGAGCGCTACAGGTAGCCGTGGGTTTTGTACCAGATGTAGGTTTCTGCAATGCTTTGTTCGATTGAAATGCGTGGCTCCCCCAAGGTTGCCCAGGCCTTACCCAGCTCAAAATAGAGGTCGCGCACGCTCAGGCGAAGCTGATTGCCTTCGGCTGGGGCTTCTATGCCCAGCGCACGGATCAGGTCTAGCCCGGTGGCGGCCAGCCTCACCGCCCAACCGGGGGTTGGCAGGGGGGGCTCTGGCACGCCCGCAATTTTAGCCGCTATACGGATCACGGCGCGGTGGCTGAGGTTGAGCGCCCCAAATGTAGCGCTGGCCACTGTGGCCGCGTTCGGCGGCGGCCAGGTGCGCTGCGGCCACATCGCGCACATCGATGTAGGCCGAACCCCCCTGCAAAGGCAAGGTGCGCAGGGTCCCCTTGACCAGCTCAATGATGATCGTGCCGGAAATCAGGTTCAGGTCGCCCGGCCCCAGGATGATCCCTGGATTGAGGATAACCGCTGGCAACGCCCCGCTGCACCGCCCGCTGCACCTCGGCTTCCGCCAAGAAATTTGGAATGCCCATAGGGCGAGAGGCGCGGGCTGACGTTGAAGTAGGTGTGCTCGTTGGCGGCGTGGCGGTCGTGGCGCCAACCAATGGCGGCGGCGCTGCTGGTGAAGATAAAGCGGCCCACGCCGCCCTGTTGCGCGGCCTGTAGCAGCATGCGTGTGGCGTCCACATTCACGCTATAGAGCTTTTCTTTGGATTGCCGCCAGTAATCCGCTACGGCGGCGGTGTGAAAGACCCAATCCACCCCCTGCAACAGCGAGGCCAGGGCTTCTGGCTGGCTCAGGTCGCCCAGGTGATGCGTCACGGGCAGCCCTGCGATGGCATCCAGGCGGCTGGTGCTGCGTCGTAGAATATGGACCTCGTGCCCGGCTTCGACCAGGGTGCGCACCAGGTGCGACCCCAAAAAACCGGTGGCGCCTGTCACAAAAGCACGCATGGGGCTAGTCTCGCTTTCCGGGGGCGCGCCGATTTTTTAGCTGCTCATCCAGGGACGAAAGTTCCAGGGCAGTCAGGCGCATAAAGGCTTTTTCTTGCGGGCTGAGGTTCGCGGGATAGTGTGTTTTGTCTGCGGCTTCGAGGATGCTATAGCCCTCTTTGATGTAGGTGCGGATGGTGTGGGGGCTGAGGCCCATTTCGTCCGCGGCCAATTCGGCGCTCATGCCTTCGATGACACACAGCAAAAGCGCCTGGCGGATGCGGTCGGTGAGTTCGGGATAGCTGCGGGTGTCCGGGAGCAGGGTGGCTTCTGGAAAGCTGAGCTTGAGGTGCGGCGTGATCACGAAGCCAGGCCGACTGGCCACCAACCAGACCACCATCACGAGATGCCCAGGCCCACTTCCTCGCGCAGCACATAGGCCGCGCCGTGGCCCGCCTGCACCGCCTGGGCAATTTCCAGGCGCGGCGTATGGGCCAGCACGATCATCGTCGCTGGAGCATAGGCCAAAATGCCGCTGATGGATTGCCGTGCATCGCGCGCTGTGGGGAGCAGGGTGTCATCCAGCAAGATGGCATCCGGTTTTTCTGGCTCGCTCAGGCTCAGCAGCGTGTCTTCGAGTTCGGCCAGGCTGCCCAGGCGGCGGCTCACGCGTGTGCGGCGGTCCCAGCCCAGGTAGCTGGCGATGGCATAGCGCGCATAGATATCGGATTCAACGACGAAGACTTTCAGGTTGACATCGAGCATGGGCTTTCCCCGCAGTGATGGCACTCTAGCGCTCATTGTGGCCGAAAGCAGGCGAATCGACAAGCGGACGGCGCCAATCAGGTGGGCGGTGGCGCCAGCGCCAGACCCAGCCCACCGGATAGCCCAGCATTTTGGCCACATCGCCCACCGCACGGATGATGGGCAGCCACAGCAGGGCTTGCAGCTTGCCAGGGGCACTGAGGCCCCCCCACAACCCCGGCAGGCGGCGCAAGGGCTGGCGCAGATAGACCAGGCCCGCGCCCACCAGGCCGACCCAGGCAGGCGGAAAAACCAGCCCCAGCGCCACACCCAGCGGCAACAGCACGCAGTAGGTCACGTAGCGCACAACATGGCGCTTGCGCCAGAGGTCTGCTTTGCCATCGCCGCGTGCATAGCGGTAGTACTGCTTAAAGAAGGCGCGCAGGCGGGTACGCGGTTTAAAATACACCACGGCTTGCGGTGCAAAGGCAAACGCGCCTACACTGTTCTGCAAGCGCAGGTCGAAGATCAGGTCTTCGCAGTAGTCCAGCCATTCGGGATAGCCGCCTGCCTGCGCCCAGGCGGCCTTACGGAAGGCCACGCTGCGGCTGGAAGGCAAGAAGCGCGCCGGGTCGATTTCGCGCAGGGTGGGCAGCACAGCGGCACTCATCGCGATCTCGAACGGGCGCTGCGGGTCGGGGTCCGGCAAAAAGAAACCGGCCACCGCCTGGCACTGATCATCCGCCAGCAGCGGCGCGGTGAGGTGCTCCAGCCAATCTGGCGGCAAGCGTACCCCGGCATCGGTTGCCGCGATGATGCCTTCTGGGGCGGCGGCAATAGCCAGGTTGCGCCCCTGGCTGATGTTGGCGCCAGGGGGCCTCGATGATCCGCAAGGGCAGGCGGGCGCGGTAGCGGTGCAGGATGGGCAGCGTGTTATCCTGGCTGCCGCCATCCACAACGATGAGCTGACCGGGTGGGCGCGTTTGCTGAGTCAGCGAATCCAGCAACGCGGGCAGGCTTTCGCCCTCGTTGAGAACTGTCAGGATAAGCGAAATGGTGATCATCAGCCTCTAGATCAATTGGACGGGGACTGATAGACTTGTTTAACAGGTGTGCAAGGATGATAAAAGAAGAGCCTGGGACCTGGCAAGGTTGGTCTTTGGCGGCTTGGATGGGTAAATAGGAAGTTAGCATGAAATGGACATTGCGCTACGAGAGCCTGACCCGTTGGGCCATTGCCGAATGGGAGCGCCGAAACCCGGGGGTCGGGTATCGGGTGCTGTGGGCGTCGGATTCCTGCGGAAGTTTGCTGGCCCATCGGCGCATTAAGACCAATCGCCGCTTGAAAGGCCGGGGTAAATTTACGCACCTCGAAGCCCTGAATTGCCCGGAAATCACCCAGATCAGCGAATACGTCATCCCGCGCCAGAAGCCCGTGCTGGGCGAGAGCGTGGGCGCTTATGCCTTTCACTTCGAAGACGAGGGCAAGCAGGGGGAAGTCATCTATGCTTCGACCTACTACCGGGATGATGACCCCAACATCGTCGCCATTTGCCTGGTTAGCGAGGATTGGCTGCCGCTGTGGGTGGCCTTCGAGCAACTGTGCAACGATGTAGTGCGCCGCCCCAGCCGCCGCCAGGATGTATACATCATTGGCGGCACAAACACGCACTTCAAGCCCACGGTGGAATGGGAAGAAGTCATCCTCCCGCAGCAGATCAAGGAAGACCTGCGGCTGGACATGGAGTCGTTCTTCAAGAATGGCGTGCCCATCTACCGCGAGCTTAACCTGGCGCCCTTCCGCAAGTTGTTGCTGGTGGGGCCGCCGGGCACGGGCAAAACCATGCTCTGCGCGGCGATGGCCAAGCTGGCGCTCAAGAAGAAGCGCGTGGTGGTCTACGTCTCTGGCGCAGATGATGATGGCGCCTCCTTCCACAAATTCACCACGCCTTGAACGTGGTGGCCAACGCAGGCTACCCGGTGTTGCTGATCGTGGAAGAGATCGACGTTTACCTGCGCAAAGAGGATAAAGCGCGCATCCTCAACGTGCTGGATGGGCTGGAATCGCCCAATAACCCCAAGGGCGCCCTGTTGCTGGCCACTACCAACTATCCAGAGGTGATTGACGAGCGCATCTCCAAGCGCCCAGGCCGCCTGGATCGCATTTTTGTGATCCCGCCTGTGGCTGACGAAGGGCTGGCAGCGGCCATGCTGCGGCGCTACATGGGGCCGCAGTGGCGCGAGGAGCACAGCGAAGCCGTCTATCGGCTCATCGAGCAAACGGGCGCGTTTGTGCGCGAAGTGGCGCTGCACGCCCGGATGCTGGCCGCCCACAACCAGCAGACGGTCGTTACGCTGGAGATGCTGCAAGACTCCATCGACGCCCTCTCAGACCAGATCGCGGCTGGTGACAACCTGTTGCCACGCCGCCCGGTGGGGTTTGGTAAGCAGAACGGGTTGCCGCGCCGCTCGGTACCCCTGCCAGAAGAAACCGATTAGGTGTCTTCTTCCGGTGGGACGTGGCGCTCGATGTGATGTTTGACCGCAAAAACGGCGGCTTCTGCCCGGTTAGAAACGTTGAGTTTGCTCAGGATGTTGCCGACGTAGTTGCGCACCGTCCCCTCACCCAGGAAAAGCTTCTGGGCGATTTCCCGATTGGTGAGGCCCTCCACCATCAAGGCCAGGATGCGGATTTCCTGGGGTGTGAGTTCTGCAAAGGCAGAGGCCTCTTGGATTTCGGCAGCCTGGCGCACTTCTTCCAGCAGGGTGCGTGTCATGGAGGGGTCCACCACGGCGTTTCCCTGGGCCACCACCAGGATATCGTCAATCAACTGGCGGCTGCCCACCCGCTTAAGCACATAGCCCACCGCCCCAGCGCGCACGGCTTCTTTCACCAGGTCGTCTTCGGCATAAGACGTCAGGATGATGACTTTGGTTTGCGGGAGCGCGTTCACGATTTGCTCGCAGGCTTCGATGCCAGAGAGGCTGCCCGGCATGCGAATATCCATCACCACCACATCCGGTTTGTGGGCCAGCGCCTGCTTAACAGCGTCCACGCCGTTGTCGGCTTCGGCCACCACTTCCAGCGAATTTTCGCTCTCGATTAACGTCTTTAGCCCGGCTCGGACGATAGCATGGTCGTCTACAATGAGAATGCGTAGATTGGACAAGCTGGACTCCTGTGGTAAAACATTAACTGAAGATGAGTTGAATTATAGCGTAATTATGATGACTCAACCGAATTCCACCGATATGCTCAGTGCTATTAACGAAGCGCCCTGGCCATTGCCGATGGGCTAAGCCTGCCGACAGCACCCTGCAACGCATCGCAGACACCGCCCGTGCGCTGGCTCAGACCCGCTATGCAGCCCTGGGGGTGCTGGGCGAAGAACCCGCAGAGCTTCGCCAATTTATCACCTCTGGCATTACCCCGCAAGAGGCACGCCACATCATCCACGAACCGCACGGGCGCGGTCTGCTGGGGGCGATCTTCACCGAAGGCAAACCGATTCGCATCAACAACATCGCGAATGACCCGCGCTCCATTGGCTTTTGCCAGGGCCACCCCAGCATGCACAGTTTCCTGGGGGTGCCCATCACCAACCGGGGCAAGCGCCTGGGCAACCTCTACCTCTGCGACCGGCTGGATGGCCAGCCTTTTAGCGACCAGGACGAAGAGGTGGTGGCCTTGCTGGCCGCCCACGCCGCCATCGCCATCGAAAACGCCTACCTGCACGAGCAGTTGCAGACCGTAGCCCTGCGCAGCGAACGCGACCGCATCGGGATGGAACTGCACGACGGCGTGATTCAGTCGATTTACGCGGTGGGGATGAAGCTGGAAATCTTGCGGGCCAAGCTCAACATGAACCCAGAGCAACACCAGCAGGTCGACACCATTTTGCAGGACCTCAACCACATCATTGAGGACATCCGCTCCTACATCCGCAACCTGATCAGCGCGCATGATGAGCAAGCCACGCTCCAGCAAAAGGTCGAGACCCTGGTGGCGCACTTCCGCGACTTCTCTGGCGTCAACGTGAGCATGGACCTCATCGAGGGTCTGCCAGTCCTCTCTGATTTACAGCGGCACAACCTGTTGCAAATCCTGCGGGAGTCGCTGGCGAACATTGCGCGCCACGCCCAGGCCACACAGGCGCACATCCGCATCGCTTATCAGGATAAAGAAGTGTGCATGCTGGTGACGGATAACGGGCGCGGCTTTACGGATGAAAACGGCCCCCCGGCTTCGCGCCAGGGGCACTTTGGGCTGCGCAACATCGACCGACGCGCGCATCGGTTGGGCGGAAATATGCACATCGAGAGCATCCCGGGCCAGGGCACGGAACTCATGCTGCGCTTCCCGGTGTTGTTCGATGGCAACCGCCCCAAAAGTTAACCCGGCAAGCGCAGGCGCGCTCCATGAGCGCACACGTAAGAGAGGCCCAGCGTCAGCAGGATGTAGAGCAGGGCCAC
>JAAUUD010000119.1 GCA_012031655.1 Anaerolineae bacterium
GGAAGTACTGCGCACGTTCTGTGACGCCAATCGCGCCGCGTGTATCCAGCACGTTAAATAGATGTGAGCACTTAAGCACATAGTCATACGCGGGCAACACCAGGCCGCGTTCCAGTGCGCGTTGGTGCTCTGCTTCATAAACGTTGTAGGTCTGGCGCAGGCCCTCAACGTCTGCTACCTCAAAATAGTAGGTGCAGTGCTCGACCTCGGAACGGAAGAACACATCCCGATAGCTCAGGCCGGGCGTCATTTCAATATCCCAGGCGGCATCAACGCCTTGCAGAGCCAGCACAATACGCTCCAGGCCATAGGTAATTTCGACGCTGACCGGCTCCAGGTTCATGCCGCCTGCTTGTTGGAAGTAGGTAAACTGGGTGATTTCCTGGCCATCCAGCCACACTTCCCAGCCCAGGCCCCAGGCACCCAGGGCGGGGCTTTCCCAGTTGTCTTCCACGAAGCGCAGGTCGTGCTCGCGCGGGTTGATGCCGAGCGCTTCCAGGCTTTGCAGGTAGAGTTCCTGCGGGTTGCCAGGGTCCGGCTTCAGGATCACCTGATATTGAAAGTAGTATTGCATGCGGTTGGGGTTTTCGCCGTAGCGGCCATCATCCGGGCGCACGCTGGGTTCCACATACGCCACGCGCCAGGGTTCGGGCCCCAGCACGCGCAGCAGGGTTGCCGGGTTGCCGGTTCCAGCCCCTAACTGGATATTATAGGGTTGCCACAGCACACACCCCTGTTGCGCCCAGAAAGTGTGCAGCTTCATGATCACGTCTTGGAAGGTGAGTGCCATTGGGAATTGATTCCTTGGTCTTGCGCTTCGCCACAAGGCGGCTAGTTTAACGCGGGTAGGCGGCGATCACAACCGGAACGGGGTTAATCCAGGGGAATTGCAGCGCTTGGCTAGCCCGGGCCAGGAACAGGCCGCTGGACTTGCCACCATCCAGGTTAAAGGCGCTGTCCAGTTCCAGCCCATTCTCTCGTAGCCAGGTCTGGGCATTCCGCAGGGGTCAGGCGGTCCAGGGGCCACCGTCACAAAAAAATAAAGAAAGCCTGCGCGATCCTGAGCGACCAGCGTGCGCCGCGCCGGATCATCAAAACCCGCGCCAGTGCGCGCCACCTGGCCGCCAGGGTGGATGAGCATAGGAAAGCCCTGCACGGCCTGTTGATAGCTTTCGCCCTGGTAGGGCTCGGTGACCAGAGAACGCACCGCTGCCCCCGCCGGACCTACCTGAAGCATGCCGCCGTAGCCTTCCAACGAGGCGCCAGCGCGTTGATCATCGCTGATGACCAGCCCCACCGCGTAGCCTTCCGGGGTAAAAAACGCACTGTTGACGATCATCAGCGCATTTCCCAGTTCTGCGCGCCAATCCTCCAACCACAGGAAGAACTGTGGCCGATAGTGCACACGCAGGCTTACCTGTTGGGGGTCCAGGCGAACAGCAGCAATTTCAAAAGGCGGGTCGGCCAGGGGGCGTTCGACTGGCAACCAGCGAAACGCTACCCCCGGCGCGACTTCCTCCCAGCCTCTGGCGCCATCCTGCGGTTCTGCCAGCGGCGCCACCGGGAGCGGCGGGGTATCGGCTTCTTCCTGAGCAACGCCGGGAATGGTCAGGCTGCAAGCCATCACCAACCAGGCCACCCCCAGGAACCACCAACCCACCCGGCGCTGCATCAGTCGTCGCCCCGCTTTTTCTTGAGCAGTGCCGAAGCCGTTGCGCTGGCATCGCCAGATTTTGACGCGCCCTGCTGGCCACGGGCAGCCTCGGTGCGCTGGGTCTTGTCGCGGCGGAGGTTAGCGGCTGTGGCGGCTGGGGTAGCCGGGGCTTCTGCCTGCACTGGCGGCACGCTTTGGTCGTCCGTGAGGGTGGCGGCGCGGCGCTTGGCTTCCATCAGGTTGCCCATGCGCCCGGCGGTGCTGGGGACCCTGCCACGACTCAGACCTGTGGTGCGGCCCAACCAGGCGCGCAAAGCTTCAACATCGCTGGGGTTGATCACCAGGCGCCGCACGGCGATATCCAGCACCAGCAGGCAGGCCGCCAGCGCCAGCAAGACCTGCCAGATGGGTTCGCTGGCTTCGGTCACCACCAGATCATGCTCAAAAGCGGCAGCCGGGTTTTCTGCCAGCGAGCCGCCACCCGTCAGGCCCGCCAATTCCTCCAAAAAGCGTGGGTTAGGCTCGCGCAGGGCGTATTCGCTGGAATAGCTGAGCACCCAACCGGCGGTTTGTGCCACAGCCAGGCTACCGGAAGCCGTGCTGCCTGCCACCCGCAGGAAGTACGCCCCTTCCTGTTCCGGGGAAATCGGCGTTTCATAACGACCCGGCGCCACCTGCGGAATGCTGACCGTCTCCGATTCGAGTTCAGGATTGACCAGCGCGGCGTCCAGCGTGACGCCGTTCAAGAATTCGCCGTCTTCGTCCCGGGCATCCACAATCAGGTAGGCTTGTTCGCCGCGCTGTTCCACACGGACTTCGAGGTTGGTGCTGGCGCCTTCCGTGATGGTCCAGCGCACCGTCTGGCTCCAGAAGCGGGTGTAATCCTCCCAGGTGAGCCAGTTCACGCCCCAGCGCGGGCTAGCGTCCGAAGTAAAGGCCACTGCACGCCCCAGCCCATATTGCCAGGTGGCGAGCAGGGGGTCTTCCTCGGGCGTGCGCAGGACCACCGTGGCGGTATCTTTTTCAGTGGTGGCCACATAACCAAGCAGGCTGGGCACCACGGTAATCCCCTCCATGATCTGGCTACGCGCCGTCAGGCTAGGGGTGAATTCCTCCTCGATGATGTAGGAGCGGGTGGCCAGCACCGTCTCTTGTGCAAAAATGCTGGGAATCGTCGAAACATCATCTGCCTGATGGAAATTGCCGCGTCCGACCTGGGCCAGGCTGGGGAGCCAGCCTGCCGCTGCCGTGCCTACAGAGACCACCGAAATGGTGATGCCGTGCTGCTCGTACATCTGCTGGGCCAGTTCCAGAATGCCCATGGGAGAGGCACCACCATCTGAGAGCAGGATCATGTGCTTGAGCGCCGAGGGGTCCGTTGGCAGGATGTTGCTGGCTTCTTCCAGGGCGCCGAAGATATCGGTGCCGCCCCCGGAGCGCAACGAGGCGACCTCATTCTGCATGGCGCGCCGGTTGGCTTCGTTTTGCATCTCCTGAATAGGCAACACGTAGTAGGCTTCCGTATCAAAGGAAATCACCCCGGCTCGGTCGTAGTCGTTCAAAAAGTTGAACGAGCGCAGGATGGCTTCTTTGGCCAGTTCCAGGTTAGTGAAGCCAGACGCGCCAGAGACCATTTCCATGCTGCCGGAACGGTCGATGATGAATAGCATGGTCAACGAGGGGATACGCTGCTGGTCACGGATGCGCATTTCGACCGGCAGGGTTTCTTCCAGCGGGGTTTCGAAGTAGCCGCCTACACCATAAGCATTCGGGCCACCGATGGCCACCAGCCCGCCGCCCAGCTCGCGTACGTAAATTTGCAGCAGCTCCATCTGAACGGTATTGAGCTTGGTGGCAGGCACATCCACCAGCACCACGCTGCTATAGGCGCTGAGGCCCGCCAGCCCGGTCGGCAGGTCGCGCGGGGCAATGACCTCCACCACCAGGCCTGTTTCTTCCAGCGCAGGTTGCAAAAACTCGACTTCGCGCTGATCGTTGGCCACCAACAGCACGGTTGGGCGCCCGCGCACCTCGGTAAAGGCTGCCAATTCGTTGTTCTGGTAGAACGTATCGCCGCCTGCGCGGGGTTCAATCTGCACCCGGAAGTCCACAAAGCCAGTGCTGGGCAGGTCCAGCGGCCCGACTGAAAAACGATTGTCGCCGCTTTCCAGTTCGACTTCCGTCTGGTAAATGACGCTCCCCCCAGCAAAAACGCGCAGCTCAGCCGGGCTATCGACCTGGCTCTCCACGTTCACAATCAGGTCAAACAACTCGGACTCGTTAACGCGTTGCGGCACCCGGACGTCTTCAATCAGGATTTCGCCCGTGTTTTGCGGTTGGGTAAAGGGGACATAGTCGATCTGCACATTAGAAGCCGCTGCCAGGCGGCTGGCTCGTTCGGCATCGCCAACCGTCTCCACACCATCGCTCAGAATCACCAGGCGTTTGGCCCCCTCTGCGGGGAAAAGCGCCAGGCCCAGCCGGATCGCCTCCGCCAGATTGGTGTTTAGGGTGATGGGCGCGGCGCTGGTCTGGCTGAGGTCTAAACGCGGGGCGAGTGGTTGTTCGACCACGGCGTTAGCCCCAAAAAAGATCACAGCAGCCTGGTCTCGGTTGGCGTTCATGCTCTCGATGGCCTGCTCCACATAGTCGACCGCTGCTTCGCGGTTCGCCTGGCCCATGCTGTCGGAATAATCCACCAGAAAGACCACCGCCAGTTGATCTGAATCGCCGGGGATCTCGATCCCGGCCAGGCTGAGGACCAACAAAGCAATCAGGAGCATGCGCAGTAGGGCGCTGATGATGGCCCGGCGCCGACGAAAACGCGAACGCGGGCGTCCAATCCAATACGCCAGGGGCAAAAGCGCCAGCAGCAGCAGCGCTTCGGGGTTCGTAATACTCATCGTGGGCCTCCTGGACGACGTCCCTGGGCACTGGCAAGGGAGGGTTGGAAGCCCGGTAGCGTGACCTGGCGCTTCCAGATTTTGCGGCGGTGATAGATGAGCCATTCTATGGCCAGCAGCAGCAAGCCCAGCACCACCAACCAACGCCAGAACTCGCGCTGGCCGACCTCCTCGCGGGCGGCTTCGCTGATGGTGGTGGTGCCAATCGTGATGCTCCCTCGGGGGGTGAGGTCGCTTTCCAGGCGGCTGAACAGGTTGACGGCAAAGCGCTCGCGCGCCAGCACCTCATCGCCCTGCAACACTTCCGCTGTGTAGATGCCGGGTTGCGCCGTGTCGGCAAAAATGACTTGCGGATTGTCCCCAATCGGCAGGCCTTGTGTTTCCCCATTGGGTAGCGTCAGGCGCACGGTTTCGCCCTCAAAGGGGCGGATGATGATCGGCGCGCCAGGCGTAACGCTGCCTTCCAGGTTCAAAATGCTGGGTGGGGTATACCACTGCATGAGGTTCGCCATCAGGATCGGGTAGGCGATTTGCAGGGGCAGGTCAGAGTCTTGCAGGGCAAAACTCAGCACCGCAATCTGGCGATCTTCAATGGCCCCGGCAACCAACAGCGGGCCTCCCCGCGCCATAATGAGCGCTTCGCCCCAGCTCTCATAGCCGCTGATCTGCTGAAACTGGCGAATATTCACGGTGTTGAAGTCGACAAAGCGCGTGCGTTCGTCACCGCTCGCCACCTGGGTTACCAGGGCCTGGTTGGGGTCCTGAAGCGTGCCAGTCACCTCGAATTGGGCAATGCTGCCTGGTGGATTGATGATCAGTACGTCTGTTTCGGGGAGCCGGCCAGGCAGCCAGCCATCCAGCACCACCAGGTCAAAGTTTCCGCGTGGCAAGCCTTGCTCAGGGTCGGCCTGCGTGACCTCAACGCCAGGCTGGCTGGAAAACGCCTGTTGCAAAAAGATGTTGCGCGGCGTCATCAGCAACACCTGGCGTACACCGCTGGCGTTATAGACCAGGTAGGCTTCGTCGTCTTCGGCCAGGTGATCTGGCACCGTGGAGGCTGCCGGCGGGCTAACGCTGGCGGTCAGGTCGCTGAAGTTGGTGGGCAAGTCTTCCAGCGTGATGTCTACGCGCTGCTGTGCCGGAATCGTATAGCGTTGGGCGCTGTAGAGTTCGCCATCCAGGGCGATGCTGAAGATGACTTCTGTTTCGCGGTTGCCGTAGTTGGTCATCTGGGCAAAAAGCTGGGGGGCGTCGTTCAGGGTCCGGGCGGCCAGCGCGCTGAGGGCCACGTTTTGCGCTGCTTCGCCCACGGTGATCAGGTCAATTTCGCCTGGCACGCTGGGCAGGTTCTGTGGCAGCCCCCCATCAGTAATGATGACGATGCTAAAGTCTTCCACACCCCGCGCACCGCCAGCAGCCAGGGTCAGCGCGGCGTTCCAGTCGGCTTCGGTCTGGCCGGGTTCGGCCTCCGCCAGAGCATCGCGCAGGCGCGCCCGATTCGTCTCGGCGGTGGCCAGCACTTCTGGCGTGCTGCCCACCTCTACCAGGGTTATGCTATCGTCCCGGCCCAGCGTGTCGATGATCTCGCGGGCGGCGGCCCTGGCTTCCTCGAAGCGCGAGTCGCCGACATCGGTGGCGTTCATGCTGGCCGAGGCATCCAGCAAAACCACAATACGCCCCGAAGAAACCGTATACCACCTCCAGGTAGGGCCGCATAATGGCCAGCACCAGTGCCGCCAGGATCAGCAATTGCAGCAGCAGCAGCCAGCTAAAGCGCAAGCGCTGCCAGGGGGCGTTGGCTTCGCGATCCTGCACCAGTTGTTGCCACAAGAAATTGCTGGAAACCGCATTTCGGTGCGGCGCAGGCGCAGCATATAGAGCATGATGATCGGAAAGCTGAGCGCAGCCAGCAGGGCGGCCACGGGGGCTAAAAAGTTCATTGCTCACGACCTGACTATCACTGTTACCGGTAAAAGCGCGTGGTCTGCTCCACCTACCCGAGGCACGCGCTGGCCATTGGCCGGATCATACAAACCCACAATCAGGGTCGCTCTCCCCTATAGTCTAGCGCCTTCCAGTCCAGGGTGTGTAAATCCAGAATAAACTCGTGGGGCAGCCACCCACTGGCAGGACGAGTTCCCGCGGCGGGGGGGGCATCGCTCTGGGCCAGCAAACGTCCATCAGGCGTCAGCAGTTGCACAAAAACCACGTAATCCACGCGCAAATCTGGCGCGGGTTCCGCTTGCCAGACCACTTCCACGGCAAAAGGTGTGCCAACCTCCACCGCCTCTGGAACCTGATTGGCACCCAATAGGTGACCTACGTTGGGGAAATGCGCTGCGGTTGCTTGCTCGATGGCCGGGGCGCTGAAGAGGCGATCTGTAGGGAGGAGGGTGTACTGGAGCATGGGTTGTTGCCCCCACCAGACCTCGACGGCCCCTTGCCCGGATAGGGGCAGGGGGAAGGTTGCCCAGGCATAGCCCGCCCAGTCTGGCAGCGGATGCCGGAGCACAAAATCGGCCCCGACCAGGCGCAGTTCAGCAGGGGTAGGTTGCGCGGGTTGGCGCACCTCCAGGGCAGGCGTTGGCCTGGGTAGGCTTCGGGGGGTGATGGTTGGCTCCAGCCCGCCACCCGGAAAGCTATCCTGATCGGTGCGCAGGTCGCTAAAGCGCGTGATGTAAACCTGATCCAGCGCCAGGTCCGGCGAACCAGGCAGGGCCAACTGGGGGAGCGCCAGTTGGTGCCCTGCAAAGCGCCCCTCGGCATCCAGCACAGCCCAGGGGCGGGCTGCCCTGCCGTCTGTCCAGGCGACCTGAGGCAGGGAATAGAGCGAGAGTGCCCAGGCATAGTCGCCGGGGGGGGTGCCTGGTGGTGGTGCCAGGCTGGCAAAGGCGCTCCCCTGGTCACCTGGCGCCCAGTCGCCAACCTCGGCCTGGTCATCCCGGCGCAAGGTGGCATCCTGGCGCAGCAAGGCCCAACCGGGCACCGGGGTTTCGACCTGCACCGCCAGCCTAAAGCTAGGGTCGGGCGCGGGGGCATCCAGTTGCCAGGCGGTGTGCAGGCAGGGGCTAGCGCCGCCTTCCACCAACCACGCTCCCTCCAGGCCAAGCGGTCCTTCGAAGCGCGCCGCGATAGGGAGCGGGTGCGGTTCAATCGGCTGACTGAGGGTATAGGCGCGGCTACTGAGGCCGTAGGCACCAAAGAAGTTCGTTGGGTGCCCGGCCCCCGCCAACAAACAACCCAACATCAAGCGGTCATCTGCGGGCAACTGGAACCAGGTGAGCAGCTCAAAATGGGTGGGTTGGCCTGGCAGCAACGCGCTATTGAGGCGTCTAATTGCTGCTGCGGGGCTGCTGTGCAGCGGGAGTTCCACGAACTGCGCCTGGATGCCCAGTTGCGCGGCATAGTAGGCTGAAAAAGCTGGTTCGTCCCCATAGGGGATGATGATGCGGGCTTCTGGGGGCAGGCTGGCATAGTAGGTTGCCACGGCGCGGAAGTCATCATGTTGATAGGCCGGTTCTCGCTGGATGAGCGCCGTACTTTGCAGAAAAATGACCGTCCCCAGGCTCAGCACGACGAAGTTGGGCAGGCGATGGCGTTCTGCCGTGACCAGCAACAGCAGGGTGGCGGGCACCCCGGCCACAAAATAGCGCGGGTGAAAATCAATAGAAGCCGCGATGAGCAGAGCGGTGCTCAGTGCTGGGAGTAGTAGCGCCTGCGAGGTGATCAGGGCGCGCTTCAGGCTGCGGTCGCGCAGGCTGTTTAGGACCAGGCTAAACCCCACCAGGATCGCCAGCACACCCAGGGTCAGGCGCAGTTCACCCGGCAATCGCTCAGCAGTTACTGGAAAGAAGTACGCCTGCCAGATGTCTTGCACCAGCGCCCAACTGGGTTGTGGAACGCTGTTAAGCGATGTTCCAGAACGCGACTGGGTGAGCAACCAGGGCAGGTACAGCAGAAAGAGCGTTGTTTGCGCTGCCAGCCAGGCGAGCAAGCGCCGTTGGGCCGGGCCTCGGCGCCGCCACGTTTGCCAGCCTAGGGCGCTGATGATCACCAGGTTCAGCCAGGCAACCAGGGGCACCGCCAGGTTGTGGGTATAGAGCGCGGCCAGCTCGATAGCCAGCACACCGGCCCAGGTCCGCCAGGGAATCCGCGCCCTGGGTTGGAGAATGGCCTCTGCACCGCCCAGCAACAGCAGCGCGAACAGCGGCACCACCACATAGGCGCGCACCTCCTGGGCGTATTCCCAGAGCAGGGGCGAGAGCGCCAGCAGAGTCCCGGCCAGCGCACCCGCCCCCAGCCCATACCAGCGGCAGGCCACTCGCATCCCAACCGCCATGGTCAACAGATGGATCAGCACCGAGCCATAGCGCAGGGCAAAGGGTGTCTGGCCAAAGCCAAGCTGTTGCAGGCCGTGCAGCATCAGGTAGTAGAGGGGGGGGTGTTGTCGTCTGGCGTTTCGAAAGGTGCCCGAATGGCGCGAATGGACCAGGCTTCGTCGTGCCAGATCGATTCGGCTTCCAGGCGCCAGAGCGCCACCCCGGCAGCCAGCCACAGGACCAGGCAGGTCAGCCCCATCCCCCAACCCAATTGACGCTTCAAGGTCGTTCCTGTCACCTAGTGCAGCACCCCTACGCGCCGTAGCTCGTGCTGCAAGAGCTGCTCCCAGGGCGTTCGCGTATCCAGCGTGATGAAGTGTACGCCGCGCTTCAGGCAAAAGGCGCCAATTTCCTCGCGCCAGCTCAGCAAGCGTTGCAGGTAAACCTCGCGCACCTCCTCATTGATGCTGACTTCCTGCGCCTCGCCACTTTCGACGTCGATCAGGCGCAGGTCGCCGCTGAGGGGCGGGTCAACTTCATCCACAGCCAACACCTGGATCAACGTCACCTCATAGCCCCGTCCCAGCAGGGCATTGAGGCCATCCTGATAGCCGTTGGGGTCCATCAAATCAGAGAGGACGAAGATCAGGCCCGGGCGCCGCGTGCGCATGGCGTAG
>JAAUUD010000120.1 GCA_012031655.1 Anaerolineae bacterium
CACCGCCACCACTAGCCCGCCGAGATCAGCACCCAGGGGATGCGACGGCGTGCGGGTCGGGTAATCTCTCTCTACTTGGGCGCTGCGCGGCAATTGCGTGGTTGCAGCATGGTGCGGGCGTCGGGGTCCGTTGGGGAGGCGGCAACCGTGTTCAGGGTGCCCCTCTCCTCCAGTGAGGTTGCAAAATCAGCGTTCCTGGTGATGAACGCGCCCGAGGTTGGGTCGCCCAGGTCGGTTGAAAACGATCCTGCGGCGGGCGCAGCAACAACCCGCCATCATCCAGAACCGTGCTAAAGTCATCCCCCACGCTAAAGCTCTGGCTGGAGTCGTTGACAGCGCGCTGGAGCATCTCGCCAAACGCCACCGCCGAGGGGAAGCGTTCTTCGCGCCGCTTGGCAATCGCCCGGAAGATGACGTGGGTCAGGTTAGTGGGGAGGTCGCTGCGCTTGACCTCTAAGGGGTCTGGCATGGAGTCCAGGTGAAGATACATCAGGCCGAAAGGCGTTTCCGACTCAAAGGGCATTTTGCCGGTCAGCATCACGTAGGCCATGATGCCCAGCGCATAAACATCAGTGGTGGCGTCCACGGGTTCGGTGCGCCATTGTTCCGGGGCCATGTAAGCGGGGGTGCCCATCAGGGCCCCCGTTTGGGTCATCTGGCTGGTGGCGCCGATGGCCTTGGCGATGCCGAAGTCAGTGAGGTAGGGGTTGCCGCCGTTGTCCATCAGCACATTCTGGGGCTTCAGGTCGCGGTGGATGATGCCCTGTTGATGAGCATACGTCAGGGCAGAGGCAATTTGCGAGATAAGGCGGGTGGCTTCCTGAAGGGACGGCATGCCCCTGCGGATATGGTCCTGGAGGTCACCTGCTTCCAGCAGGCGCATCACCAGGTAGGCCTGGCCCCGATACTCGCCAAAGTCGTACACGGGCAAAATGTGGGGGTGTTCCAGCCGGGCCACGATTTGCGCTTCTTGCTGAAAGCGCTGCACAAATTCAGGTCCACTGCCCACATCCGGCAGGATCACCTTGATGGCTACATCGCGCCCCATCGCGGGTTGTGCGGCACGGTAGACCATCGCCATACCGCCCCGCCCAATCAGTTCCTTGACTTCGTAGCGCCCATCAATGGTTTGGCCGATCAGTGAACTTTCGGACATGCTGCCCTAACCTTGTTGCCTAGCCCTTATCCTGTCAATCATACCTACAAACAAGCGCCTGGCACAAATGTTACAGGCCCCAAAATCGTTGGGATTGCGTCTGTATTTGATTGGTCAGGCACCTGCGGTCTGCAAAGGGGCCAGCACCGCCTCGATGCGGGCCAGCGCGTCTTCGTCCAGGCGCAGGTCGCCCGCGGGCAGGGTTTCAGCAAGCTGCTGGGGATGGGTGGCGCCGGTAATGGCGCTGCTGACCCCAGGCTGGCGCAACGTCCAGGCGATGGCCAGCTGGGCGCGAGTCATGCCTAGGTCAGCCGCCATCGGCTTGAGCTGGCGCACGGCTTCCACCATTTCATCGCGCATCCAGCGTTCGCGTAGCCACTCCAGGCGGGCCAGGCGGCTTTCGGCGGGGATGCCCTGGTCATACTTACCTGTGAGCAGCCCAGTGGCCAGAGGGCTCCACACCACCAACCCAATCCCGTTCGGCTGCGTCACAGGGAGGACCTCGTTTTCTACCCGCGCCCGGCGCAGCATGGAGTATTGACGTTGGTTCCGTTTGGGGGGGATAGTAGCCATGGGCGGCGCACAGGTTGAGCGCCGCCTGGATTTGCTCGGCGTTCCATTCGCTGGTGCCCCAATACAGGATTTTGCCCTGGTGCACCAGATCATCCATGGCGCGGACCGTTTCTTCCAGCGGGGTGTCTTCGTCGTAGCGGTGGCAGAAGTAAAGGTCCAGGTAATCGGTGCCAATGCGCCGCAGGGAGGCATGCACGCTTTCCATGATGTGCTTGCGGGAGAGGCCACGGTCGTTCACGTCCTCGCTCATGGGCCAGAAGACCTTGCTAGAAATCACCAATGTGTGGCGCGGGAAGTCCTTCAGCACGGCGCCCATCATCTGTTCGGATTCGCCCCGCGCATAGATGTCTGCAATATCAAAGAAGTTGATGCCCCCTTCGTAGGCGGCATAGATGATCTCGCGCACCTGCTGCTGATTTTTGATGCTGTCGCCAAAGGTGGTCCATCCGCCCAGACTCAGGGTGCTCACCTTCATGCCAGCATTGCCCAACCGACGGTACTCCATGCGATAGCCCTTTCTTTGGTCCATGGGCGGATGGCCGCCCCAACTCGGCGTGAGGATCAATCATAGCGTGCCAGGCTGGGGGCGGGCTTAAGGCTCGATGAGCACTGCTACGCGCTCAACCTCCCAAATTTTGGGGTAGAGCCCTGGCCAGCCTTTTTTTTAAGCTGTTTTGCAGCGTTTATCCGTATAGCAACTAACCGAATGGAGGACTCAAAAAGAGGAGCACTATGCAAAAGCGTGTGCAATCTACCCTAACCCTGAACGCTATCTTCCAGACCCACCCAGAGGACCTGCCCTATAACCGACGCGGGGTGCTCTCGCGGCGGCAGGGTGCCCGCCTGTTGCGTTTGGGTATGGCTGCACTGCGCCCTGTTGCTTGGCTTGGGGGGCTCTGGGGTTGGTCACCGGTTTGCTGGCGTGGTACGCGCCGCTCAATGGAGCGGTGTTGGCGGGTCTGCTGGCGTTGGCGGCTATCATGATTGGACCCTGGCTGATTTTTCACTGGTTTCGGCTGTTGCCTGATCTGAGTGGCCGCCGTGTGCTGGCCTGGGAAGGGGTGGCCAGCGCGCCAGCGCAACCGGACCCTCTGGAATGGACGCTGCACATTGGTGGCGCGCCCTTTGTGGTGCCAGAACTCCGGCGTTACCGGCGCCTGGTGCAGCATGTGCGGCGCCGCCAAACCCGCGAAGGCACGCACTATCGTGTCTATTACTTGCCCCGTTCGCGGGTGATTGTGGCGATGCAGGAGGCCAGTCACTAAGGCGGCGGCAGGGCAAAAACTGCCCTGCCCGCCCTGCTTCAATTCCGCTATAATCGGCGTTCTAACAACGGCAGCATTGAATAGGGAAGAAGGGGCAAGCGAGGGCACATTATGCGTAAACCGACCACCAGCGCAGAAATCCGCCAGGCATTTCTGGATTACTTTGAGGAAATGGGCCATACCCCGGTGGCTTCGTCGTCGCTCGTGCCCGGCAACGACCCCACGCTGCTCTTCACCAATGCAGGGATGGTGCAGTTTAAGGACGTTTTCCTGGGGATGGACCAGCGGCCCTACCCGCGTGCGGTCACGGCCCAGAAGGTGATGCGTGTTTCTGGCAAGCACAACGACCTGGAGAACGTTGGCCCCAGCGCTCGGCACCATACTTTCTTTGAGATGCTGGGTAACTTCAGCTTTGGGGATTACTTTAAGAGCGATGCCTGCCGTTTTGCCTATCAATTGCTCACAGAAGTTTACGGCCTGTTCCCGGACCGTCTGGCCTACACGGTCCATCATGACGATGACGAAGCCTACAACATCTGGGTAAATGAGGTGGGCATTCCGCCGGAGCGGGTGCATCGCCTGGGCGATAAAGACAACTTCTGGATGATGGCGGATGTGGGGCCGTGCGGCTACACCTCCGAAATTCACTATGACCGCCGCCCCGAAGCCGGTCTGGAAAGCCTGGGGCATTCCTTTGATACCGACGATGGGCGCTTCCTCGAAATCTGGAACCTGGTGTTTATGCAGTTCGAGCAGCAACCGGACGGCTCGCGCATTGCGCTCCCCAGGCCAGGTGTGGATACGGGTATGGGGCTGGAGCGCCTGGTGGCGGTCATGCAGGGCAAAGAGATCAACTACGAAACCGACCTCTTTATGCCCATCATCCGTGCTACCCAGGCCCTCACAGGCCAGAGTGACGCCGAACGCGAAGCCAACATTGTGCCCTACCGGGTGATCGCGGACCACATGCGGGCGGCTTGCTTTCTGATTGCAGATGGGGTGCGGCCCGGCCCCAACGGGCGCGACTATGTTTGCCGCATGGTGATGCGCCGGGCGATGCGCTTTGGAACCAAACTGGGCTTTGATGAACCCTTCCTGGCTACGGTGGCAGACGCGGTGATTGACAACATGCGCGATGCCTACCCAGAACTGGAAAAACAGCGCGAGGCTATCAAGCGCACGGTGACCAACGAGGAACGCCGCTTTAGCCGGGCGATGGAGCGCGGCCTGAGCCAGCTAGACGCCATGCTGGATGCGCTGTCCCCGGGCGGTCAGCTCCTCGGGCAGGATGCCTTCTTCCTGCACTCGACGGTGGGTTTGCCTTTCGAAATCACCCGCGACGTCGCGCAGGAGCGCGGCTTTAGCGTGGATGACGGGGGGTTTCTGGCAGCGCGCGAACGCCACGCCGAAAAAGCCGGGGCGGGAACTTTCCAGGCCATCGACCGGGGTCAGTTCTACCTGCAATTGCTGGAGGACCTGCGCGCAGCAGGCCAGGTGCAAGAAGGCGTGGTCCAGAACCAGTATGGGGATTTGCAAGTAGAAGCCAACATTCTGGCGCTCATCCGCATCAATGAAGAAGGAGCCGTGCAACTGGCTGAGGAAGTTTATGCCGGGGAGCGCGTAGAAGTGGTGCTGGATTATACGCCCTTCTATGTGGAGTCCGGCGGCCAGGTTTCGGATACCGGGACCCTGGTTAGCGCCGATGGTAGCTTTGTGATTGATGTAGAAGATGCGCGCAAACCGGTCGGTGGGTTGATCGTGCATATTGGGGAGGTGATCGAAGGACGGGCTGTGCCGGGGGCTGTGCGGGTTGAGGTGGACGAAGCGCGCCGCCTGGATATCATCCGCAACCACACCGCCACCCACTTGCTGCACGAGGCCCTACGGCGGCGCCTGGGGACCCACGTGCAACAGCGCGGTTCGCTGGTGGCGCCGGATCGCCTGCGCTTTGACTTTAGCCACGATGCTGCGCTGACCACCGACGAGATTCACGACATCGTGCGCGATGTCAATGAGCAAATCCTCAAGAACCTGCCAGTGCAGATCGAATGGAAAGCGCTGGAACTGGCCCGCGCCGAAGGGGCGATGGCGCTTTTTGGCGAAAAGTATGCCGCTAATGTGCGGACTGTGGCCATTGGCAACGGCGGCGGGCGCTACAGCTACGAGTTGTGCGGGGGCAATCACGTCCCCGAAACCGCTGTGATCGGCCTGTTCAACATCACCAGCGAAGGCGCAGTGGCCCAGGGGGTGCGCCGCCTGGAAGCCGTAACCGGGCGGGCAGCGGAAAAGTTCGTGGCGGTGCGGATGGCCGCGCTGAGCACCGTCGCCAAAAACCTGGGCGCTTCGCCGGATGACGTGCCAGAGCGCGTCGCCGGTTGCAGGGGCAGGTGCGCCAGCTCCAGCAGGAACTGGCCGCCGCGCAAAGCCGCATTGCGCGTTTGCAGTTCGAGAACCTGCGCCCCAAGGAGATCAACGGGACACAAGTGCTGGTGGCCAGCCTCCAGAACGTGGAAAGCGAAGCCCTGCGCGAGATGACCGACTGGTTCCGCGACCGCAACCCGGAAAAAGGCATTGTGGTGCTGGGCTCTGTTTTTGAGGGCAAGCCTGCGCTCATCGCGGCGGTGACCAAAGACATGACCAACACCGTCCACGCGGGCAATCTGATCAAAGAAATTGCCCCGATCATCGATGGCGGTGGCGGTGGACGGCCTAACCTGGCCCAGGCGGGCGGCAAGGCTGTGGATAAGCTGCCGGATGCGCTTGACCGGGCCTACCGCCTGATTGTGGATGCGCTGAATTAAGTAGGCTTAGCGCTCGTGATAGGCCCGCCACGCCGCAGGGGCGGGCCTCCCCAAACAACGTTTCTATCCGACCACATGCAATTCAGCAGGGTGAGCCGCACCACGGATGATGCGCCAGGCCCGCAGTGCCCCGTGGGGGACGCCAATCACGTAAACGGCATCGGGATAATTGGCCTCTGCCAGGTCGGTTGCGGAGGGGATAGGCGTGCCGTGTGGGTGGCTATGGTAAATGCCAACCACATCCCAGCCCCGCTGGTCAAAGGCCAGAATGGCTTCAATCTGGGCTTGCGGGTCCATCGTATAGCGCACCGCCGGGTGAGGATCGATATTGGCGATGGGCACCACCTGGAAGGCACGTGCCAGGCGGGGGTAAGGCTGCCACAGTCCGCCAATCAACCCGCACACCTCCGTCGCTGGGTGTGTGTCCACATGAGTTCTGATCAAATTCTGATGCACTACCGGGATTTCTAGCCAGGAAAGTTGCATGTTGTCCTCATGCACTATGCTATAATCATAGGAGTTAATGTGCGAATTAACCGTGGTTAAATTCGCAGAAAGGCGCAACTCCATGGTATCGGTATCCATTGAACGGCCCCAGGGCGAATCGAAAGCCCCTTCGGGGGAACCTGCCCCCTGGTTATCGCAGGAGCGGCTTGAACCTGTGCTGGTCGGGGTCACGCTGGTGGCGCTGGTGACCAGCTTGCTTGCAACACAACTCGGCGCCGCGCCCGCGCTGGTGCTGATTCTAAACGTGGTCAGTTATGTTGCGGGGGGATTTTACGCGGTGCAGGCGGGCCTGGCCAGTCTGATTGAAGCACGGCAGATTGATGTGGATTTGCTGATGGTCGTGGCTGCGCTGGGGGCCGCTGTGGTGGGGCACTGGCACGAAGGCGCAACCTTGCTCTTTCTCTTCAGCCTCTCCAACGTGCTGCAAGCCTATGCCATTGGCCGTAGCCGCAACGCCATTAAATCTTTGCTCAAGCTTCGCCCAGATGCCGCCACCGTGCGGCGGTCAGATGGGCAACTGGTGACTGTGCCCGTGGAACAATTGGCGCTGGCTGATGTGGTGCTTGTTCGCCCGGGGGAACGCATCGCCGTGGATGGGGTGGTGAGGAGTGGCAACAGCACCGTTGACCAGGCTACGATCACTGGCGAGTCGATGCCTGTGCCCAAGAGTGCGGGAGACGTGGTTTTTGCCGGGACAGTGAACCAGCAAGGCACGCTGGACATCGAAGTTACCAAGCTGGCTGCTGAAAGCACCATGGCGCGCATCATCACGATGGTGGAAGAAGCGCAGGAACGCCACTCCAGTGCGCAACGCACCCTGGACCGTTTTGAGCAACGCTACGCGACCGCGATTGTGCTGGGGGTGTTGCTGTTCATCCTGCTGCCTCCGCTGTTGCTGGGTGCAAATTTTGCGGAGAACTTCTACCGGGCGATGGTCCTGTTAGTGGTAGCTTCTCCCTGCGCGCTGGTGATCAGCGTCCCGGCCAGCACGCTTTCGGCCATCGCCAACGCTGCGCGGCATGGCATCCTCTTTAAGGGCGGCGCTCATCTGGAAGATATGGCCAGCCTCAAGGTGATTGCCTTCGACAAGACCGGCACCATCACCCAGGGGGAGCCCTGCGTGACGGATATGCTGCCCGTGGATGGGATCGACGTAACAACCCTGCTGGCCACCGTCGCCAGCGCGGAAAGCCTCTCGGAGCACCCTATTGCACGGGCCATTGTGGCAGAGGCGCAGCAGCGCGGCCTGGCCGTGCGGGAACCTTCGGCTTTTCAGGCCATAACCGGGCGTGGCGTGCGCGCTACGCTGGATGGGGCCGAGGTGCTGGTGGGTACCGCCAGCCTGATGCAGGAAAACGGCCTGACCGTGCCTGCTGAACTGCTGGAAAGCCAGGCAACCCTGGAAGCCAGCGGCAAACTCACGACCCTGCTGGTCCATGCCGGAGGGCGCTGGCTGGGCGTGGTTGCGGTGGCCGATGCGGTGCGCCCGGATGCAGCCCGGGCCATTGCCCAGTTGCGCCGGGCTGGGCTGCGTCATGTCGTCATGCTGACCGGGGACAAGGAAGGGGTGGCGGCGCAAATTGCGCGTGAGGTTGGCGTGACGGAACATTACGCCGAGTTGTTGCCGGATCAGAAGGTGCAGCAAGTTGAACGCCTGGAGGCGCAATTGGGTGCAGTGGGCATGGTGGGCGATGGCGTTAACGATGCCCCAGCCCTGGCCACCGCTCATATCGGCATTGCGATGGGGGCGGCAGGCACAGATGTTGCGCTGGAAACTGCTGATGTGGTGCTGATGGCCAACGACCTCCGCAAGTTGGCTTATGCGTACTCGCTGAGCAGGAAGGCGCGCCGCATCATTTACCAGAACCTGGCCTTTGCAATCAGTGTGATGGTGGTGTTGGCTACCCTGACCCTGCTGCCGGGGGGTGGAAGTACCTTTGCCGTTGGGCGTGGTGGGCCACGAGGGCAGCACCATCATCGTTGTTTTGAACGGATTGCGCCTGCTGGTGGCCCGTCCGGGGGACGATGGTTTGGTGCGTGGCGCCTGGTAAGCGCAACCTGGGGGAGGGGGGGTAGGGTGTCCATTAGGCCATTTTGAATTCCTCCTAGTGGGTGATGTTGCCAACCCTTATTCGGAATAAAGTAAGAGTAGATTGCACTGAGCGCCGACCTACTTCCCCAATCACCGCGCAGACGCAACCAACCGTCAGCTCTCCTTGTGACGAAGTAATCAGCCTGTAGCCTGGGTCCGGCGCTCAGGCTTTTTTTGTTTTTCGGTAGGCGCATATGACGCTTGCAGCCTGGCCCGATTGTGCGTACAATTCTCCTTGGTTGTGAAAAACCCCCTGGCACGCGGATTTTCCGCGTGTTTTGTGTTTAGTGGGGCTTTTGAGAGAGGAATTAACCCTCCGTGTCTCCCATTCAGCGGGCCAACTTCAATCATTTAGTCTGGGATATTGCGTGGTTTGGGTTTGCGCTGGCCGCCACCACACGCTTTCTCTCTGTTTTTGCTATTCGCTCTGGCGCGACGGCCTTCGAGCTGGCGCTGATGGCCGCCTTGCCTGCGGTGGGCTTGTTGCTGAGTGCAGGCTGGGCGGCCCAGTGGCTCGGGCGCTTCTCGGACCCCATCGTGGCGCTACGGTGGCCTGCGCTGATCTTTAGGATGCAGTTTTTGCTGCCGGTGTTTACCCCGTTTTTTCCGGCGGCCTTGCAGCCCGCCTGGCTGGTGATGGCGGTGACCCTGCCCGCTTTCGCGCAGGGGGTAGCCGGGGTGACCTTCATCATCATGATGCGCCAGGTGATCCCGGTTTCGGCCATGACTGCCTTGCTGAGCCGTCGCTTTTTAGCGATGAATGGCACCCTGGCCTTTAGCGCGCTGGGGTTTGGGCTGTGGCTGGAGAATGTGGCGTTTCCGTACAATTATCAGGTGATGTTCCTGGCGGCGTTTGGGCTTTCGCTGGTGAGCTGGCACCATTGCAACCGCATCCAGGTTGACCTGGAGGAAGCCTTGCCCACAGCCGAGCTGCGGCCCAAGGCGGCGGAACTGCCCTGGCAGAGCACTGGTTTTCGCGCGGTGATCGCCAGTGTTTCTGCTCACGCACCTACCCTTTTTTGCGATCTTCCCGTTGTGCCGCTGACATCTGGTGAATGGGTTGCACGCGGGCGAAGGGTTTATTGCTGATGTTCGGCGTGCTGGAACTGGTCAGGCGGCAGCCTGATCTCGCTGGCTATTCCGCACTGGGTCGCGCG
>JAAUUD010000121.1 GCA_012031655.1 Anaerolineae bacterium
CTAAAGGCCACCCGCACATCCGCGCCCGCCCTGTTGGTGAAGCTCTGTTGCAGCAAGCCGCGTTGCCGTCGTCCAGAGCTGCGTTGCCCAGACAGACCGAGGTCGCCAGGGTGCTGCCATCCGGGCTGAAGGCGGCGTCTTCCACGCTGGCGGTGTCTTCCACTGTAAAGCGTACCTGGCCGGTGCTCAGGTCCCAAACGCTCGTGTCAAGGTCCACGATGGCCAACAGAGCGCCATCCGCGCTGAAGGCGACCGCACTTGGGTTAAAGTAAGCGTCGTTAGCATAGGGCTGGGCCAGGGGTTCGCCGCCGGGCATGGACCAGGCGAGCACTTCATCCCGCGAGACCGAGACCAGCAGGCCGCCATCCGGGGCATAGGCCAGGTCTCTCACCTCGCTGGTGTGCCCGCGCAGCACCAAGACCGCCCCGCTGGCCAGCGCATAGAGCCGGATGGTGGCATCGCCGCCGCCCGTTGCCAGAAACTGCCCATCCGGGCTGTAGGCCAGCGCCGTGAGGCGGTCGCTGTGGGCGGGCAAGCGCTGGTCTGGCTGCTTTTGCTCTGCGGGCAGCAGGCCGCCCAACGAATCGCCTAAGGAATCGCCCAGCGTGCCCAGGTCTACGCTGGTGAACACCACCACCGCCAGCCCCCCGATAATCGCCACCAGCGCAATCAGCAACCCCAGGCAGCTCTCGAGGCGGCGGCGGCCCCTGGCTGGGGGACCGGGCGGGTGGGGGATGCGCGTCCAGCCTGCCGACTCAAAATTGACGACCATCGCCGGCGTGCCGCTCTCTGGATGCAGGCGCTCCAACAGAGCTTGGACCGGCAAGGGTGCCGCGCAGGTGCTGCAATTGATGGCCTTGCCATGATAGCGGCTCAGATCGATGTATTGGGTGGCGCCGCAGACCTCACAGGTGATGATATGACGATCGCGCTGGCGGGGCATGTTGCCCTCCTTAATGGCTGTGGGAATACCCGGATTCTACAACAGCCTGCCCACCGAGCAACTGGCAGAACCGTTGCTTGCGCGCCGGGCCTTTTTTCATGATAATTTAAAGTCAGCGTGTTCTTAGGATCGGGACGATGGGGACTGTGGATATTTATCGGCGCGAGGCGGGCGCTGTCCTCGTCCTGGAGATTAGTGGACGAGTGGACAACGACGGCGCCGCCACATTGGAAGATGTGCTCTCCCACGCCTTGCGCGAAGGGAAACACCACCTGGTGCTGGATATGGGCAAGGTGACCTCGCTCAACAGTTCTGGGTTACGTGTGCTGGCGGGCATCCTCACTCACGCCCGCGCCGCCGGGGGCGACCTGGTGATTGCCGCGCTGACCGGGCGCGTGGAGCGCGTTTTTGAGATCATCGGCTTTGCCCAGCACTTCCACGTAACACCAGACGCCATGCAGGGCATCCAGAAGTTCCGCGAAGGCCACCCGCCCAGCAACGACGGGCAATAAAAAAAAGCGCCACACCAACGCAGCGCTCTTGCATGGGACCAGCAGGATTCGAACCTGCAACCAATCGGTTATGAGCCGACTGCTCTGACCGTTGAGCTATGGTCCCGGCCCTCTAAGGTTCAGTATAGACTGGGACGGACGCCGGAACAAGCCTTTTCCACACGCGGCCCGCTGGTTTATAATCTCCGCCACTATGGATACCCCTCGCCCACTCTTCCCGCCGCGCTGGTGGTGGGGCGCCCTGCTGGCTGTGCTGGTGCTGGCCGGAGCGCTGCGCTTCCCGGGCTATCGCTTTAGCCTGCCCTACATCGACCATCCTGATGAACCGGTGCTCAACCTGGCCGGGCAAATGTTGCTGGACTTCGGCACCTATAAGCCCCTGGGCATTCATGGCTACCCTCCGGGCGTGCCCACCCTGCACGCCGTCTTGCTGCGCTGGTTTGTGGACGAAGGCACGCCGCCCGCCGTGACCATCCCGGCAGTGCGCTTGATGGGCATCGTGGCCAGCCTGGGGACCCTCGCCTGCCTTGCGCTGATCGTCCGCAGCGTCGAGCACCCCCACCGCCGGGCTGTGGGCGGCGTTCATCTGGGCGATTTCTGAGCAAAACCTGAAGCAAAGCCGCTTTGCCACGGCGGATATCTTCGTGACCTGCTTTACCCTGCTGGCGGTCTGGTTGCTGGTGGTGGGCTTGCGGCGTTTTGGGGCGTTTGCCTGGGCCTGGAGCGCGCTGGCGCTGGCCATCCTCTTTAAGTATCAGGCGTTTTTTCTGATGCCCCTCATCCTGGGCGCGCCGCTGTGGGCCATCCTCCAGGCGCCGCCGCAGGAACGCCCCGCGATGGTCCGGCGCATGCTGGGCTGGAGTAGCTTTCTGGCAGCTTTTTGCGGCTGGCTCTTCCTCATCTCGCCTGCACTGGATGCCCAGGTGGGGCAATGGATGGGCGGCGAGGCACAACGCGGCCTGGCTATTCCGGCTCCGCAGGTGGTGTGGGCCAACTTCCGCACCGCTGCGGATTCGCTGGGGAGCATCTGGTGGGCCTGTTTGCCGGGCCTGGCCTGGCTGGGGCTGCCTGCCGTGCGCCGCGCCATCTGGTGGCCGGGCCTGGCGGTGCTGAGCCTGGCGGCCCTGGGCTGGCTGGGCGGCATGAGCCTCTACGGAGAGCAGCACTATCGGCAATTGGTGGCGCTGGGGGCGCTGGTTGCGGCGCTGTGTGGCGTGGGGTTGGCAGGCACCCAACTAACCCTGCTGGCTGCCCTCCGCAACCCGGCCTGGCGCCGCTGGGCTGCCCCAGCCCTAAGCCTGTTGCTGGTCCTGGGCAGCCTGGGCGAGCTGCGCGGTGCCCTGGCAGATGCTCACGACCGCACGCTCCCTGACCGCCGCAACGACCTGGCCACCTACTTCGACACCTCACTGGCGCTCGCGCCCTACATCAGCGACGTAGACAACCACAAAACCTTCAACCCGGATTGGGGCGGCTATCGCGGCCAGAATCGCTTTCCGCAGTATGCCCAGGCGCTCATCTGGGAGCAGCCCATCGCGGCCTGGCGCGCGGCAGGCGTGGAATATGCCATCCTGCCCTGGTGGCTGCACGAGGAACTCCGCAAAACTGCCGCGCCGCTGCTGGCAGAGATGACCCTGCTCAAGGCCTACCCCGCCGACGACGCCTACCGCGACCCCGGCATGGTGGTCTACCGCCTCTACCCCATCCAGCACGCGGCCAGCGGCCAAGTGGGAAGTTTGCGCCTGGTGGGTTATGACCTGGACCAACGCCCGGTCCGCCCCGGCGAGCGCCTGACCTTTCACCTTTATTGGCAGGCAGAAGGCCCCACCCCTGGCCCTTACGTGGTCTACAACCACCTGGCCCCGCTAGATGGGCGTACTATCCTGGGCCAGGTGGATGCCGACCCCCTGCCGGACCTGCGCCGCCCGACTTCTACCTGGGATGACCCCGCCGAAACCTTGCGTAGCCGCCGCTTCGAACTCCCCGTGCCGCCGGACCTGGCACCAGGCCGCTACCGCCTGATCACCGGGTTTTACCAGCGCGAGACCGGCCTGCGCCTGCTGGCCCCCAATGGCGAAGATTACCTGCGGGTGACGGAAATCACCGTGCGCTGATTTTGCAGGAATTTTACACCCCGGCAGAACTCTGGAAACAGTTGCCGCCTATCCTGAGTTCAAATGTCAATGAGCCAACCAGGAGCGCAACCCATGCAAACCCTCATCCGCAAGACGACCCTCTTCGCCCTGCTCATCAGCCTGCTGACCCTGGCCGTGCCCGCCGGGCTGGTCGGTGCCCAGGAACCCGCCACGCCGCCCAGCACAGAGCCGCGCACCTTCACCGTCACCGAAGCAGAACTTAACGCCAGCTTTGCCGTAGAAAACCCCATCCGCCGCCGCGTGAGTGACCTCAGCCTCGATATTCAGGATGGCCAGGTGCAGGTCACCGCGCAGGTCAACCTGCGGAATGGCGAAACCGCCACCATGACCGCCACCTATGTGCCCAGCGTGGTCAACGGCGACCTGCGCTGGACGCGGTCCGGCAGCATCATCACGGACCCGGCCATCACCAGCCCGCGCGACTTCGATGGCCTGCTGCGGGTGTACTACCGCTGGCTGATGAGCGAGATTCGCGAGCGCATTGGGCGCGCATTGTGGTGAGCGATGTGCTGCTGAGCGGCAGCGGCGACCCCACCACCGATAGCCTGACCGTCACCTACACGGTGGCCCACCGCGCCCGCTAGCTCCATTCATCGTATTGCTGACGAGCCTTCCCAGCTACCTGCTTGAGGGTCTTGGCCAGTTCCGGGTCAAGGCCCTTATTTTTGCTCCACTGGATGCTGCGCCCCTGCATCGCAGCCAGCAGGCGCTGCCAATCCGCCGCAAAGCGGACCGGCGCGCCATCTTTTTTGCGCCAACCATTGGCCTGCCAACCGCTGGCCCATTGCGTTGCCCCGTCCAGCAGATAGCTGTTCTCGCAGAAGATGTGCAGCTTGCGCTCTGGCGGCAATTGCGGCAGCAGGTCCGCAGCGGCCAGCAGCACCAGATGATTGGCCGAGGTGCGCCGATAGCCGCCGCTGAAAATTTCGGCCTGCCCGGCCTGGACCACCGCTGCCGCCCAGCCACCCGGCCCTTCCTGGTTATTGGCAGGCCCGGCATAGGCAAAAGTGACCTGCGCCGCTTCGGGGTCCAGCGCCTGTTGCGGGCGGGGGATGGCCGCGCTGGCCAGTTGATGGGCTTTTTTCGTTGTATTCGTTCCCGGCGTGGCCGCGCACCCAATGCCAGGTGATCTGATGGGGTGCCACAGCGGCATCCAGCAGTTCCCAGAGTTCCCGGTTGGCCACGCCGCGCCAGTTTTTAGCCTTCCAACCCGGCATCCATTCGGTGATGCCCTTCTTGAGGTACTCCGAATCGGTGTACAGGTCAACCTGGCAGGGCTGCTGGAGGGCGCGCAGCGCCTCCAGCGCGGCGGTGAGTTCCATCTGGTTGTTGGTGGTTTGCAGCGCACCGCCAGAAAGTTCCAGCGCCTTCTGCGGGTGGAGCAGGACGGCGCCCCAGCCCCCCGGCCCCGGGGTTGGGGTCGGCGCCGCCGTCGGTGTAAATGGTCACTTGAGGGAGCATCAGCGCCTCCTAGCTTGCCTGATTCACGATTCGCAACACCTCGCCCGCCGCCAAGCGCGGACCTTCCTCTGGGTGCGGCATTTTCTTTATGATGATACTGCCAGGTCCGCTTGGCGGCGCCAACGTTGCCCCCGCACCCACTTGGCCAACGCGCTCAGCGCAAAGCCCAGCACGATCAGCAGCGGCGCCGCCGTGCAAATGAGCAACAGCAGCACGTTTTCGATGATGGTGCCCACGCCGCGCGCCCCGGCAATCTCCGAGGTTGCGGGGTCGCCTGGCAGGTAGCGCACCTGCACACCCTGGTTCACAGCGTGGTCATCATAAAACCCCTTGCCCACAGCCTGTTCGGCTTCAAAGCGGCGCTCCAGGCGTTCCACCCGGAAGGAATAGCGCAGCAAAAAGGTGTAGGCCGTGTTGCCCTCACCATCCGTGCTTTCCGTGATGCGCTTGCCCTGGATGCTGCCTTCGGTGGTGGTCCCCTCCAGGTTCAAGCGATACATCTCCCATAGCTCGCCGCCGGCAATAACGCCAATCGCCAGGGGCATCCCCAGAAAGGCCAGCAAGAATAACGTGATAAAGCACCCACTGATAACGCGTTTCACCCGTGCACTTCCTGCTCACCAATGCTGGGCTTCATTCTACACCGCCCGGCCCCTCCGGCACAGTTTCGCTGCGCTGCTGGCCTGCGGTATCATAGGCGGCAACAGTCCCCGCAACCATGGGAGGGAAGACCGATGAAAGTCCTGTTCGCAGCTTCGGAGATGGCCCCATTCGTCAAGACGGGCGGCCTGGGTGATGTCATCGGCAGTTTGCCGGTGGCCCTGCGCGAAGCCGGGATAGATGCACGGGTGGTCATCCCTCACTACAGCGCGATTCGCGAGGTGGACTATCGCCTGACCTACGCCGTGCCACGCCGCAGCGGGGATGGCGCGGTAACCGTCCACCAGACCGATTATCGCGGGGTGCCGGTTTACTTTTTGCGGAGCTGGCCCTACTTTCAGGATGACGGCAAGATTTACACCGTCTGGGATTGGGACACCCCACGCTTTATCTACTTTAGCCAGATGGTGATGGCCTTCATCTGGGAGCTACAGCGCGGCGCCCTGGATGACGGCGCGGGCTGGTGGCCGGACCTGGTGCATTGCCACGATTGGCACACCGGGCTGATCCCCTTTTTGCTGCACGAAGCCCGCTTTGGCGATGGCTGGAACCGCATCGCCAGCCTGATGACCATCCATAACATGCGCTTTCAGGGGCCTTATGCCTCGTCCTGGTTGTATGCAGAAGGCATCCGCAACCGGGATGACAGCATTCTGGATCAGCAGGACTGGCGCGATAACCTGCTGGCCATCGGCATGGGTTACGCTAACAAGGTGAACACCGTTAGCCCCTATCACGCCGCCGAGTTGCACTATCCGCGCTTTGGGGAGGGCCTGCAAGACCTCATCTGGCGGCGCCATGCAGACTTTAGCGGCATCCTGAACGGCATCGACGCGCACATCTACAACCCCGCCGCCGACCCACACCTGGAATCCGTCTACGATGCCGAAACCTTCCGCAAAAAACGCCCGCCCAACAAAGCCTGGCTGCAAAGCCAGCTGGACCTGCCCGTGGACCCCAACGTGCCGCTCATCGCGCTGATTGGCCGCATCACGGATCAGAAAGGCATTGACTTTGCCGTGCCTGCCATCCGCGCCATCCTAGAGGCAGAAGACGTGCAATTCGTGGGCCTGGGCACCGGAGAGCCAGACCTGCAAGCCGCCTTCGGGCAGATTGGTCTGGATTATAGCTGGAAGGCGCGCACCTATCTGATGTTCAACGAACCCTTCGCCAAGCAGATTTACGCCGGGGCGGACCTGCTGCTGGTCCCCTCCCGCTACGAACCCTGCGGCCTGACGCAGATGATCGCCCAGCGCTATGGCTGCCTGCCGCTGGTGCGCGAAACCGGCGGCCTGGTGGATACGGTCGAGAACTACGATAACACGCCCACCGCCGCCCAGGGCACCGGCTTTCGCTTTTTGTTTGAGGAACCCGCCGCGCTGGCCAGCACCATCCGCTGGGCGCTGGATACCTTCCACAACCGCCCGCTGGCCTGGGCCACCATGCAGGAACGTGGCATGCGCAAGGATTGGAGCTGGGCGCCGGGTGTGGCGGAATACCGGGCGCTCTATCGGGCGGCCATCGATGCGCGCCGCTGGTGGGAGGCCCCCGGCATGGCCCCCCTGCCCTAGCGCAAACAAAAACGCCGGACTGCCTGTCCGGCGTTATGAGTATCTAGCGGGGTGCGCCAGCGCTCTAAGAAGCAGGCAGGCACACGTAACCGGTCAGCGTGGGGTCCACGAACTGCACATACTGGCCAGCCGGGCAGCCCGCCGGGGAGGAAGTGCGGACTTCGCCCGGGGCGCGCCGCACCGTGGTCTGTGTGCTGCCCGTGGGGAAGATGCCCGCGCCATTGGTATAGGTGGTGGTGTAGGTCACCACCACCTCTCCGGTATAGAAGCAGATTTCCGTGCTGGTGTTGAAGGTGGGCAAGCCCGGGCCAAAGTTCACGTTCTGGCTGCTGAAGGGCACGCTACACTGCGGAGTGGCCACCAACCCACGGAATTGAGCCGGAAGCTGGCCTACCGTGATGCGGCCATCACGCAGCCGCGCCAACCAATAGCCCGCCTGCCAATCATAATCGGTCATGCAGCTCTGCCCCTCCAGGCTACAGAGGTTATCAATCTGAAATTCATCCGCAACGCCGGAACGCAGCAAAAAGGTTTCGATCTCTGGCGGGGTCTGGGTGATGTCTGCATCACCGTAGATGATGCGTGCCCCCCACCAACCCGCGCGCCATTCCAGCGCGGTGTCGCAGGTCCCGGCCAGCAGCCCGCCCGGGTAGCACAGGTTATCCTGAACGGTGCCGGGGGCGGGGTCCTGCGCGCTCAGCGGCGCGGCGAACCCAGCCAGCGCGAGCAAGGTCACCAGCAGGGCAACAAATTTGATCTTCATGGATGGTACTCCTTCACTTGCTGGTTAATCGGCGGTTTAGCCAGCTAAACCTGCCCTCCAGGGTACCCGCCGCCAGCCCCCCACCAGAGGGCAAGCTGGCGGGTTGCTCCCTGACCGGAAGGACCAAAAAAAGCGCCGGGGTGGTCCCCGGCGCCGCTCCAGTTCCCCTCGCAAGGGCCCAGCTCAGTATTTGCCGCTATACACAAACACGGTCGAGCCGAGCGTCAGCCAGTCGTACATCCATTTGGCATCGCTCACCGAGAGGTTGACACAGCCGTGGCTCTGCGGATACAGCCAAACATGTTGTGACCATAGGTGCCGTGCAGGCTGATGAGCTGGTCAAAATACTGGGCATAGGGCACCATATCCAGCCAATAGGCGTCGGCCTGCCCTTCGGAGCCGCTCATCTTGCCTGCCTCTACCCGGTTGTGGATGGTGAAGGTGCCTTCGTTGGTGTCCCAGGCGCCATTTTTGACGCCCGAAGAAACCAGCGCCGCCATCACGGGCGTGCTGCCGTCGTAGGCCACCAGGTTTTGCTCGTAGAGGTTGACGGCGGCCCAGCGGCCTGCCTGCTGCGTCGGCGGGGTGGGATAGACGATGCTCAGGTTCTTCTGGTTGACCCACTGCCCTGGCCCCACCAGGTGCCAATCCCAGCCCAGGCTCACCGTAGCGTAGATGTACACCCGCTGGAAGCGCTCCACGCGCCCGGCGTTGGGGTCGGAGCGCCCGCCCGGCCCCGCAGAGGCGTTATGCCCCCACAGCACCCAGGCAAAGGGCATGTCCTGCGGGCCATCCAGCAGCAGGCCGCTATAGCTGGAAGGGCGCGAGAAAGCGACCTCATCCAGGCTCACCCAGCGGTTGCCGCGAATCAGGGCATAGTTGCCTTCGTAGCGCAGCGGCACAAAGTAGCTATAGCCCGTCACCAGCGTGTCTACCTGGTTGCCGCCGGGCGCGTCATAAATGGCTACTTCGGGCTGGGTGAAGGTCATAAAGCCCAGGCCATCCACAATGCCCAGGTCAACGGGCACCTGGCCAAACGGTGGCGCGGGGCGGGCGGCCATCAGCGCGTCACACTCTGGCGTGCTGAGCACGGTCGCAGAGATGCCCGCGCAGGCGGCGTGCCCCTGAAAGGGAGCCAGGCGAGCGGCGGGCGCTTCGGTCGCGGCGAGGGTGCTCAGCGGCCAGCTGAGCAGGGCCAGCAGGCTCAGCAAGAGCAAGAGGGTCAGGCGTCGGGTGAACATCGGCAAAAATCCCCCATAAGGCTAGATGCAGGTCTACCTTCAGCCTAGCAAAAAGGGGGTGGGCGCGCCGGACCCCGACGCGGCGCTTGCCTGAAAACCGCCTGATGCTTGCCCCGCGCCCCCTGACAGGCGCCCCTATTCCGGCGGCAGGTCCAGCCTACTGCGCGCCTCCCCCACCAGGAAAAGCGAGCCGCTCACGCAGACCAGCCCACCCC
>JAAUUD010000122.1 GCA_012031655.1 Anaerolineae bacterium
GCCGCCCCCAGGCCAGGCCAGCTAGCCATACCCGGGGCTTCGTCCTCCACGGCAAAATCGCTGAAGTCTGGCAGCGCAGGCGCAGGCGGCGGCGCCAGGCTTTCGCGCATCCATTCCGGCGCTTCGTCTGCGCTTAGCTCCTCCACGCCCATAAACCAATCGGGCACGAAAGTGCCTGTGTTGGGGCGTGCCGGCGCGGCGTCCGAGAGGTCCTCATCCCAATCTGGCAGGGCATTAACCTCATCGTCGGCATAAGGACGTTGCGCGGCCACTTCGGCGGCCTGTTGCTCGCGCTCCCACTCCTCATAGGTGAGGTTACTGGCGTCCTGCGCTGCACCAAACTCAGCCTCGGCTTCGCCCAGCCAGCCCAGGTCATCGGCATCCGGTTCGGCCTGGAGCGGCGCAGCAGGCAGAGCGGGTTCCGCGCTGGTAAATTGTTCGGTATCCACACGCAACCAATCTGGCAACGTGTCATCGGCAGGCTCAACCGTAAACGAAGGCGGCACCTCGGCAGGCTCTGTCAGGGATTCTGCACGAGTGGGGGCGGCGGCGTTTAACCAATCGAGGAGGTCAGCCGCAGGTTCCGGCGCCGCAAGTGGGTCTGCGGCGCTGGCTTGCATCCAGCCTGGCGCGGCCTGATCTTCGGGAACGCTATCGACCTCATCCAGCCAGGCGGCTATCTCGTCCCCGCTGAGCGGACCGGGGGTGTCGTCGGCCTCGCTCACGCCCTGCCGCCAGGGGAGCATCCCGGTCAGCCCGGGGCGCAGGGGATCGGCGGGCGCGGCTTCGGCAGGGCCAGAAGAACCCCAATCCAGTTCTGGCAGGTCATCCTGCCCGGCGGGCGCGTCGCCAGCGTCGCTCATGCCCTGCCGCCAGGGCAACATGCCCGTGAGGCCCTGCAAATTTAGCCCTTGGTCTGGCCCTGTGGCCGGGGGTGCAGCAGCGTCGTCATCGTCCAGCAACCAGCGCAAGTCATCCGCCGGGGCTGGCTCGCCCGTTGCAGAGTCGCTGTCGTCGTCGCGCAGCCAATCGGGCAGGTCGTCAGGATCGTGGTCGGAGAAAAAGGGCGGCATGGCTATTCTTCTCTAAAGGCTCGTTCTTGCCCGATGATCACACGTAGGCTGGCCGCCAGGGTTGCCAGCCCCACACCAATCAGGATTCCCCGAATCCCTGCCGTGGCAGGCACCTCGATGAGCCAGGCCCGCAAATTCGCGAAGACCTCCAGGCCACTGAAGGGCAACCAGCCCACCAGCACCATCCAGAGCGTGCCCGTGAAGATGCACCCGCCCCAGGAAAGGCGCTGGTGCATCAACCGATAGGCAGCATAGACCAGGAAGAACGCCACCAAACCCGCCAGGGCCGACTCCAGGCTGACCTGGATGGCTTCAAACACCATGGCGCTGACCTCGCGCTCCCCAGCATCTGTGGTGCGCGGGTTAATCACCCGCAGGAGGATCACGGCCAGCGCGCTGAGCAGGGTCACCAGGCTAAAGAACCAGCCCCGGTCCCCCTTTGCACCCGGCGCCAGTGCACGCGCAGCAGGTTGCTCAGGCCGATGAGCACCGCCAGCGCGGCGGTCACCACCACAATCTGCAACACCAGGGCCACCAGCACCGCCAGAAAGCCCCCCTCCACAGCCAGCCCCACGATGATCACCAGCGCCATCGAAGCCGCCGTGACCGCCGAGAGCAAATTGAGCAAGGATGCACGTCGCCGCATGGTGTCCTCAGTCCAGCACGTTCAGCAGAACGCCCAGTGTAATCCCAAAGATAATCACCAACCACCGCAGCACATCCAGCGTGAGCAAAGTGGCCTCATCTACGGTGCTGCCGCGCTGGAGGTAGGCACTGCCTACAAAAAGTTCCTCGCCAATCAAAAAGTGATCGGCCATCACATAGGCCACTGCCTGGCCATTGAGCGAGGTGCTATGGGCAAAGCTGCGTTGCCGCTGACGGGCGGCATGTTCCAGAAAGAAAACCAGCTCTGTGCCGAACGTCCCCACCAGCACGTGGCTGGAACTGCGCGTATCCGCGGCCAGGCGCGCCGCACCAGCCGCATAGACCACCGATTGCTCGCTGCCTGGGTACCAGACCGCCGCACTAGGCCGAAAGGCCTCCAGGTTATCGCGCGCTAAAAAGGCCCGGCGCAGGGTGTCAGAGGCCAGGGCCAGCGTCACGGGGTCCGAAAGCGTGACCAACGGCACCCGGCGCGTAAACGAGACCCGCTGCACCAGGCGATAGACCACCTCCGCAGACACCAGCGCGGTGACCGTAGACACCTGCCCCAGCGCAGAAGTCCCCAGCGAAAAATGGGGCGGCAGGTCGCTTTCGACCGTTTCATCAATGGCGATTGGCAAAGCCCGGTAGCCAGGAATGGGGCGCAAATCCAGGCGAGTACGGCGGCGGCGCACAAACTGGCCTGCCGCAAAAAACCGCAAATGCCGTGAGTATCAGCACCCAGGTAAGCAGATTATCATTCATCGCCAGGATTGCCTTCCTGCAGGGCAGCACGCCAGTTGGCCAGCGTTTGCGGGTCTTCCAGGGCGGCGGCCCAACGCCCCACCTCAGCGGGGTCCATCCACAAAGCCAGGCCAGGCTGCGCCACCCACAAAAGCTGCGCCGCCAGGAGGGTCAGCGGTTCCGCCACCTCCAGCCAGGCCGCCACCACCTGATCCAGGCCCAGCGCCCGCAGTCGTTCTATCCACGCTTGGGAAAAATCCGCGTCCATGCAGGACAGTATAGCACAGCCAGCACATCCGCAAAAATGAGCGCATTTAGAAACAACCGCCACGCATCGCAGCATTTGCCCCAGGGCGCTCCTCTGGCGATGCCAGTGGCGTGACGACAAACGGAACATTTTTGGGCGAGCAGCGCTTACACACCCCATAGGCAATCCCATAGTGCAAGTTGTCTGGGTGGGGGGCGCGGTGGGCGATGGCGTAATGGGGGTCGCCACATTTTTCAGCCCGAATGTAGCCCCGATCTTTGCCACGGTTCACGGTGTCGAACGCAGTGCCCCAACTCTCGAGGATGACTTCAAAAGGCTGCCCGTCAAATCCGGGAGGCCAGGCAGTGTTGGCAAGGGTCATGCCAATGCTCACCAAATCAGTCATGCCAGAGTGGCTGCTTTCCAGAATGGAGTTCCACAGATCAATGAGCTGTTTGGGGTATCACCGAGCCGGGTCAATCTCGGTCATCCCCAGCTTTTGGAGGTGCAGCAAGATGCTTTCTCGGTTAATGGCATCTAATGAAGCCGTTGATGGCTCCACCCAGAACTTCGGCCTGTGCCCCTAAGGGTTCAATTTTCTGCATGGCAAACCTTTTCCTGATCGTTTAAGCTAACTGGACTCACATTTTATTCTTTATTTTCCATCCATATAAATGATTTATGTCCTCTTTTAAATTCCTTTAACATGAAAATTTTCCCGTTTTTCGGGGTTGCTCAAGCCCGGTTGGCATCAGCAGTCAGCGCCAGGCTGGGCAGAAAGAAAAATTTCCCTGGTAGAATCTTCACCCATCCCCCTCTATAATCAACGGAAGAAACCAACAGGACACGCCGCATGAGCAACCAGCCCGACCCCACGCTGACCCGCATCCTGGCCGAACTCGCCCCAGAAGACCACCTGGGCGTGCTGCTGGCGGCGCAGGTCGGCGGCACCCCGCACGAATTGCAGCTCATCCTGCAAACCACCGAATATCTTGCAGAGCAGGATGGCTACCGCCCCACCGGGCAATACATCATCCGGGCTTTGGGTGTGGTGGAGCACCGGCTGGCGTTGGGGCTGTTCAGCAACCTGGTGATCAGCGCCGAAAACAGCATGTTGCACCGCTATAACCACCCGCAGGTGGAGGTCTACTTTCGTGGCGTGCCAGGCCAGGTGGATAGCCTGATGCTGGAACTGCAACAGCTCTACGGGCAAACCTACGGCATCTATCGCCACCTGGCAGACGACATCAACCGCACCCGCCCGCTGGGGGCGTTGCTGAGCACCGGCTACGGTCTGTTGGGGACCATGCCCGCGCCTTTTGTGGAAAAGCTGGCGCCGCTCTTGGCCCGCTATGGCCTGAGCTTGCACACCCTGGAGGCCGAAAGCAGCCCGCCGCGCATCCCCTATCACCTGCTGGTGATGGACGATAGCTTTGTGATCGCGCAGTTGTTTTCTGCTGACCCCATGGGTACCACCCGCAAAGCCACCACCACCGGGCAAGTGGGCCAGGCTGCGCTAGAATCGAAGTGAGGTTGCCGCTATGCTGGATGTCCAGGTGAAAGACATCGCCATCATGCGCAAAAGACACCCCTGCGGCAGTGACCGCTGGGAGGTCTACCGCATCGGCGCCGACATCGGGGTGCGTTGCCTGGGCTGCGACCGTCGGCAGTTCATGCCGCGCCGTAAATTTGAAAAGGCTTGCAAGAAGTTGGAAAAACCACACGATGCACCGCAGTGATCCCAAACGCATCCTGGTATTGATGAGTGATACCGGCGGCGGCCACCGTGCTGCGGCTGAGGCCATCCGCGCTGCCGCGCTGCAACGCTATGGCGATGAACTGGCTTTTACGCTGGTCGATGTGTTTCGGGAGTACACGCCCTTTCCTTTTCGCTATGCGCCGGAAATCTACCCAGCCTGGGTCAACCACGCCGCCTGGCTGTGGGGTCTCAGCTATCGCCTGACCGATCATCCGGCCATCAGCCGACGCATCGCCGATGGTTTTTTGCCTACTGGCGGGCCAACCTGCGCCATCTGCTGCACCAATACCCGGCAGATGTGGTGGTGTCGGTCCATGCCCTGCTGACCCGCCCCCTGGCCCGGGCTGTGCAAAGCCTGCCGCAACGCCCGCCGTTTATCTCTGTGGTGACGGACCTGGTAACGACCCATGCCTTCTGGTATGACCCCAGCGTGGCGCGCTGCCTGGTGCCCACCGAAGCCGCCTATCAACGCGGTCTGGCGCTGGGGCTGGCGCCGCAGCAATTGCGCGTCACTGGCTTGCCCATCCACCCGAATTTTGTGCAAGGGCTGGGCGAGCCTGCCGCCGCTCGCCAGGCGCTACACCTGGACCCCCGCCTGCCGGTGGTTTTGCTGGTCTCCGGTGGCGATGGCATGGGGCCAGTCTATGAGATTGCTCGCGCCATCGATGCGCGGCAACCTGCCTGCCAATTCATCATCGTGACAGGGCGTAACCAGGCCCTGCGCGATCGTCTGACGGCCTGCACCTGGGCCCAACCCACCCGCATCTATGGCTTTGTGGATTTTATGCCTACCCTTATGACCGCCGCCGACGTGTTGATCTCCAAAGCGGGTCCGGCCACCCTCAGCGAAGCGTGCGCCGCCGGGCTACCCGTCATCATCAGCGGGGCGATCCCGGGCCAGGAGGCTGGCAACGTGCGCTTTATGCTGGAGCAAGAGGCCGGGGTCTTTGCGCCCACGCCCGGCGCCGTAGCCGAAACCCTGCTGGCCTGGCTCCAGGCCCCCGCAGAACTGGCCCGCCGCCAACATTGCGCCCGCGCCGCCGCCCGCCCAGATGCCGTCTGGCAGATCGTGGAGGAGTTGGTCAGCCTTTCGGAAGGCTGCCCCAGCCCCACCTGGCAACCTGTTTCCTCCAGCGTGCCGCCCTTGCGCGCTCTAGCCTCCCTGCCGGACTGATGACCGCCCAGGCGCACCTGCACCCGCCCACGAACGGCATCCGCAGCGTTCACCTGCAAAGCGACCTGCGCCAGATCGCTGATTTGCTGGAGCTTTGCTTTGAGGACATGGACAGCGCAGGCCGGGCAGCGGTCCGCGATATGCGGATGCTGGCCAGCACCGGCCCTTTGCTGTGGGTTTTGCAGGGCATGGATCGCATGATCCGTGGGTTGATGCAGGGGTTTGTGTGGGTAGACCAGGGGCAGATCGTCGGGAACGTCTCGATTTACCCTTCTGGCTTTGCGCAGACCTGGGTGGTGGCCAATGTGGCCGTGCACCCCGCCTATCGGCGGCGCGGCATTGCAGCGACCCTGTGCGAAGCGCCCTGGAGCGCATCCAGCACTGGAAAGGCCAGAGCGCCATCTTGCAGGTGGATGCAGAAAACAGCGGCGCTCAGCTACTCTACCAACGCCTGGGCTTTGCGGTGGAGCGCGGCTTTACCCGCTGGCGCTGGAAGGCCGGGCAAGCCCCCCGCCCCATCGAGCACCTGCCGCAGCTCACCTATCGCCGTTCCGGGGAAGGTGCGGCGGCCCTGGCCTGGCCCAGCACTTGCGCCCCAATGCCCAGGGCGGGCTGGGCTGGCTGCGCCCCACGCAAAAGCGCCTGTTCCCAGCCCAACCTGCTGCAACAGATGGGCGCCCTGCTGCGCTCTGGCAGCTACGAACAATGGGCGCTGCGCGGCACGGACCCGGTTCTGCCGCTGGATGCGCTCATCCTCACGGAAACCCCCCTTTGGGGCCAGCGCCATGGCGTCTGGATTTGCTCATTCACCCGGCGCGCCAGGGCGAGCTAGAGGTCCCATTGCTCAATTACTTTGTGCGCCACGCGGCGCTGCGCTATCGCGGGGTGCTCTCCGAGCACCCCAGTGATGATCTGGTGGCGGGCGCGGCCTTCCGGCAGGTGGGCTTTCGGGCCGAACGCGCCCAACTACACATGCGGCGCACCTTCTCCCCTGCCTAGGCCAAGTCACCCATTTTTTTGTGAAACTGCCTGCCTTGCGCTAGGCTTAATACCTCTTTTTGAGCCATTGACTTCAGGAGAATCCATGATGCAGATGACAAAATGGCGTTGGCCCAGCCTGGCCTTGATCCTGGCGCTTTTGCTGCCGTTGGGCGTGGTGGGCGCCAGGATGGGGACCTCTTCCCCCCGGCGGAAATCGTGAATGACGAAGGCGGCCCAGTGCGTGTCACAGGTCAACTGCCCGTCACCGATCTGGGCAACATCCGCGAAACCACCATTGACCCGGTGGTGATCCTGGAAGACCAGGGCGGCTTCGTGACGCGGAATGTCGATTTTGTGTTCCCGCCGGAGTCTCAGGTGCTGGCGCGTTTTACCACAGACTTTTTTGCCTCCGCAGAGGATGAAATTTTTATGAACTGTTGCTGCCCATTGCGCCGCAGGGCACCCTCAACGACGTTGACCAGGACGCCGAAACCGACACTGGCGTGCAAATCTTCCAGGTGGCCTTCTGGGATAACCGCTATGGCGACAACAGCCTGGACGAGCGCGAGGCGGGCGCCTGGTCCAATGCCTACAGTAGCGCCCGGGGCGACACCGACCCACGCGGCACCGCCGAACTCACCGGCGGTAAGCTGATTGTCTATGCCCCGGATGATGCCCAGGGCTTCCCCAGCGGCTTTGGCCAAGATGGCCTGCTCTTCACGGCAGATGACCCCATCGTGAGCATCCCCGCTGGCTATACCGTGGTCGATATGGACACCGCCCCCTTCACCTTTGACCGCTCCCGCGAGCCTGTGCTGGACCTCATCGAGCCGGAGAGCGACCAGCCGGAAGATTTCTCTGAACTGAGCTACCTGGAAGCCTTCGATGCGCTGATTGAATATGGCAAGCGGGAGTATGCCTTTACGGAAGAAAAAGCGGTGGACTGGGGCGCGCTGTCTGAGCAGTATCGGGCTATTGTGGAAGCTGCCGAAGCAGAAGACGACTTCAACGCCTATGCTTTTGCGCTCTATGACATGCTGCTGAGCATTCCAGATGGACATATTTTCTCCTTCGCAGAGCCAACCGAAACCGATGAAAACTTTCGCATTGGTGGCGGCGTGGGGCTGGCCGTGCGCGAACTTTCTGATGGACGCGTGCTGGTGAACTACGTGCTGGAAGATGGCCCGGCAGCACAGGCTGGCATCGAATTTGGCGCGGAGATCATCGCGGTGGATGGCGTGCCCGTCTCAGAAGCCGTCGCCAATGTGCGCAGTGTTAACGCGCCCTACAGCCTGCCCAACCTGGAACGCCTGGATCAACTGCGCTTCCTGTTCCGGATGCCTGTTGAAACCGAAATCGAAGTGACCTACCGCAACCTGGGAGCGGAAGAAGACGCCACCGCGAGCCTGGTGGCTGTGCCAGAGCGGGAAAGCCTGGTGTTCTCGCGCCAGTTTGTGTATGGCTCTGCCACGGCGCCCTTGGTGGCCCCGGTGGACTTCGAATTTCTGGAATCGGGCTATGGCCTGGTGACGGTGAACACCTTTGGCGGCTTCGAACAGCTCATCGTGAGCACCTGGGAATACTTCCTGGACCTGGCCAACCAGAGCGACGCCCCCGGCATTATCATTGATTTGCGCGTCAATGGCGGTGGCTTTGTCTTCATCGCGGCGCGGCTGGCTTCTTACCTCTACAGCGAACCCATTGAGGTCTACTTTGACGAAAGCTACACGGATGAAGTCGGCGACTTCTACTTCGATGAACGCTTCCCGGTGACCATTGAACCCGAAGTCGAGGGCGAGAGCTACTACGATGGTGAGGTGGTGGTGCTGGTGGGGCCGGGTTGCGCCAGCGCGTGCGAGTTCTTCGCCCACATGCTCACCTTGCAGGATCGCTCGACGGTGGTGGGCCAATATGGCACCAACGGCATCGCAGGGGGCTACTTCGAAACCCCCATGCCGGGTGGGATTGTGGTGGCGTTGCCCACCTCACGCCCGATTGACATGGATGGCAACGTGATCATCGAAAGCATGGGTATTCAGCCGGATGTGGTGGTGCCCGTCACCGAAGAAAACATGGCCGAAACCCAGCAGGATGTGGTGCTGCAAGCCGCCCTTGACTATCTGGACGAGGTCACCGCGCTGGAAGTCAGCGAAGGCGCGGCGGTGGCCATCGGGGATAGCCTGACGAGCGAATTGGGCGAACGCCAACGCGTGCAGTTCCCGCTGGAAGTAGAAGCCGGCGCCTTCTTCAGCATCTTTGTGGAGTCGGACGAGTTCGACACCTACGTGCGGCTGTACTTTGCAGATGGTGCAGACGTGATCGCGGAAAATGACGACATCGAAAGCGGCAACACCAACTCCGCGCTTGAAGAGCTGGAAGTGCCACAAGCCTTCTCGCTGATCGTGGAAGTGGGCAGCTTTGGCGATGCCGCAGGCGGGAGCTTTACGCTGACCATTGAGAACCTCAACGCGGCGCCGGAGGCCGAAGGCACTGCCCAGCCAGAAGCCACCCCGGACCCCGAAGCCACTGCTGAACCTGGCAGCTAGGCCCAAGTCCATTCAGGGGGCGTGGTGGTGGTGCGCCCCCTTTTTTTGCCTGGTGCCCCTAGTGCGGGCGGATGTTCTCGATGGGGTTAGCCAGGATGGCCGCCAGCAGGTCCACGCAGGCTTGCACATCGCCCAGGTAGACGCTCTCGCTGGTGGTGTGCAGGTGGCGCGTGGGGATGCTGATGCACCCCGAGGGCACACCACTCTGCGCGATTTGGATGGCGCGTGCATCGGTGGAACCCGCGTCCAGCACCTCAAACTGATAGGGGATGGTGTGCTGCTGCGCGGTGCGGATCATCAGGTCGCGCACCTCTGGCGGCACAATATGGCCCTTGTCCATCAGCTTGATG
>JAAUUD010000123.1 GCA_012031655.1 Anaerolineae bacterium
GGTGGCTTTGCTCTTCCCCCTGGGCCTGGGCTGGCAACACTATGGCGACCGTAAGCTGGAGGCGGAGATGGGCGAGCCGCTGGGCCTGTGGCGAACCGCGCTCAAATCTGGCGAAATGGGGGAACGGTTGGCCAGCGGCTTTGACGATTTGCCACCGCAGACCATCCTGCTGGCGGATTGGGAGCAGATCACGCCGCTGTGGTATTTGCAACAGGTGGAAGGGGTGCGGCCCGATATCACGCTGGTTTATCCGATTGAACGCCTGTCGGAGTTCGCCGCGCAGGATCGCCCGCTGTGCCTGGCACGCCACTATCCCGTTGACGAACGCTGGCACCTGACCAACGTTGACGCGCTGGTGTGCTTGCAGCGCAACCCCGCGCAGACCCTCTCAGCGCGGATGACGCCCCAGGACACCACGCTGGTCACGCAGGCGAAGCGCACCTTCGGCTGGCGGGGGCGTGGCAGTCGCATCAGGCGATCCGCGCCGGGGGGTGATGTGACGGTGATGTTGGGGTGGGAGGCGTTGCGCGCTCTGGAACACGACTATTCCATCTCGCTACGGTTGCTGGATGAAGCCTGGCAAGAGGTCTGGAAGCAGGATCAACAACACCCGGTTATGGGCCTCTACGCGACAAGCCGCTGGGCTGCCGGGGAGGTGGTGCAGGATTGGCACGAGATCACTGTTGCGCGTGACTTACCGCCCGGGGTCTACCTGTGGGGTGTGGTGGTGTATCGCGCCACGCCACCGGGCGACTTTGAAAACCTCCGCGACACGGCTGGCAACATCGTGATCTATGGGGGCAGCCTTCAGGTCTTGCCGCGCTAACCCAAAGTAAAAGGGTAGCTTGGCGCTACCCTTCCAGATTGGCTCCCGGCTTGTCAGCAAATAAAGGTCGGTTGCTCGGGGCGAGCAAAGCGATGCAGATTTTCACAAAATGTTCACAAATGTTTCGTAAATTATTCGTTTCTGTCCACAGCGTACAGGAATTCCGCGAGATTGGCAAGCACCGCAGGCGACCCGAAAAACGGCCTTAACAAAACATACCCAGGACGGGGGAGGGTGAGGGAGCCAATCCTGCCGAATGTTTGATTTTCTTAACAAGGATTGGCTATAGTTAGGCGACAGGAGCAGCAGTCAGAGGAAAAACAATGGCAGAGCTGGGAATCCTGATCATTGGGCAATCGGGGCTGAATTGGGTGCGCTGGAAGCGCCTTTGTACCGCGATTGAAGTGCTGGGATTCGATGTGCTATTACGGTCCGAGACCTTGCGCGACCCCGCCCCCCCGCACGAAGATGCGCTGGAACTGTGGAGTTCGTTGATGTACGTGGCTACGCAGACCCGCCGTGTGCGCTTTGGCAGCCTGTATAGCCCGGTCGTCTATCGGCACCCTGTTTGGGTGGCCAAAATGGCTGCGGCAGTGGACGCACTTAGCCAGGGCCGCTTTATCCTGGGGCTGGGCTATGGCGAGGACCCCGCAACCCAGCAGCGGTATGCCCTGCCCACCTACGCGGGGACGCAGCGGCTGGATCACTTTGAAGAAGCGGTGGCCACCATTCATGCCCTGTTGCGAAGCCCAGAGCCCGTGACGCTCGTCGGGCGCTACTACAAGCTGCACGATGCGTTTATCCAGCCACGCCCGGCGCCAGGCTCGCCGCCCTTGGTGCTCTCCGATGGGGTCGGTGGTGATGCGCTGCCCATTCTGGCGCGCTATGCCGATGAGTGGAATGCCCTGGGGATGCTGCCTGGCGATTATCGCATGGTGCGGCACAAGCTCAACGGCCACCTGGCGGCGGCGGACCGCGCGCCAGAAGCAATGCACTATTCCTTTACAGCACGGCTGTACTTTGCCAAGTCCGAATCAAGCCTGATGCGGGCGCTGGACCGGGCGCGCCGCGATTTTCCTGAAAGCAGCACGCTCACGCCCGGGGAGCTGATGACCTATGTGCGCAGCAAGGGTGCGCTCATCGGCACGCCAGATCAGATCGTGGCACAGATTGCCGAACTGGTGGCTTCGGGGGTGCACCGCGTGATTCTGGAATGGCACGAACTGGACGACATCAGTGGCCTGGAGGCGCTGGGCCAGAAGGTGCTGCACCAGGTTCACGCCATGCCCAGTTAAGGGGAACCTCCGGGCGGCTTCTCGAAAAAATGTGCTACAATTGAAACCTATTTACAATCGCTTAGAAAGGGAACCCGATGCGCGGCGAAGTGGTTGTGTTTGATGTAGAAACCACCGGCCTGGACCCTGAGCGGGATAAGATCATCGAGATCGGCATCCTGCGGGCGCGTGAGGATACCGTGCTGGACACTTACCAGACGCTGGTGAACCCGGGGAAATCCATTCCAGAGAGCGTTGTCGCGCTGACGGGCATCACGGATGAGCAGGTACGCCGGGCACCGAGTATTCACCAGGTCCTCAGCCAGGTCAGTCGGTTTATTGGCAATGCGCCGATCGTGGGGCACCGCGTCGAGTTTGATATGGCCATGCTGCTGGAGGCGGAGAAAGTCCCGCGCAAAAACCCGCTCATTGATACGTACGAACTGGCCTCGGTGCTACTGCCGACCGCGCCGCGCTATAACCTGGGCAGCCTGGTGCAACATCTGGGCTTGCAGGAGCTTGAGACGGCCCACCGCGCCGGGGATGATGTGCTGGCGACCTGGCACCTCTACCGCGCCCTGTGGAAAAAGCTGCTGGACCTGCCGCTGGTCTTGCTGCGCGAGATCGTGGAGCAGGCCAGCACGTTGCCCTGGTTGGGCAACGTGATCTTTGCAGAAGCGCTTGCCCAGCGCACGGCAGGCGGCGAGCTTGTCTCTGGCACCCTCAGCTTCCCGAACGCCTTTCGGCCCCTGGCAGAGCTTGAAGACAAACCCCTGCGCCCTGGTGATGAGATACAAGCGCTGGATGTGGATGAGGCCGCCCACCACCTGGAGCCAGATGGGCGCCTTCAGGAAAAACTGCCGCACTACGAACCGCGCCAATCTCAGGTGAGGATGCTGCGTGAGGTCGCCAAAGCGTTTAATACGCGGGAACACGTGATGATCGAGGCCCCTACCGGCACGGGCAAGTCGCTGGCCTACCTCATCCCGGCGGCGTTGTGGGCCATGCAGAACAAAGAACGAGTGGTCATCTCCACCCATACTACCCATTTGCAAGATCAACTGTTGTTTAACGATATCCCCTTGCTGCAAGGGCCGCTGGGGATGAACTTCCGCGCCTCAGACCTCAAGGGGCGGGGCAATTACCTGTGCCCTCGCCGCTTGAGCACCGCCCGGCGGCGTCACCCGACTTCCGTGGAGGAATTGCGCGTGCTGGCTAAGGTCATGGTCTGGCTGCACGAAGGCGGGCGGGGCACCCTCAGCGAATTGAACTTGCGGGGCGGGGCGGAGCGGGCCACCTGGGGGCGCATGTCTGCCCAGGACGAAGGCTGCACCACCGACCGCTGCCGCCACCAGATGAACGGGACCTGCCCCTTCTACCAGGCCCGGCAACGCGCCGAGCGCGCCCATGTGCTCATCGTGAACCATGCGCTGTTGCTCTCGGATGTGGCGAGGTGCAACCGTGTGTTGCCAGATTACCGCTATCTGGTGCTGGACGAAGGCCACCACCTGGAAGATGCCATCACCAACGGCCTGAGCGAACAGGTGGATAAGTATGGCTTGCTGCGCCGCATGGCCGACCTGGGCGACACCAGCAAGGGCTTGCTGGGTGATTTGCTGGCCTCCACCCGCGACCTCCCCAGCGAGGCCTACGGCAAGCTGCGCGACTATGTGAGCATTGTGGTGGATGCCGTGCGCCAGATGGGCGACCTGGGGCGCGGCTTTTTTGATGAGATGGCGCAGTCGCTTAGCCGTGATAGCAACGACCAGGACGGCTACTTTGTTCAGGTGCGCGTGACCGACAACATCCGCTCGCGCAATAGCTGGCAACGGGTTGTCAAGCGCTGGGATGTGCTGGGCGAATATACCCAGGCGATTGCCGAAGCAATGCACAAGCTGGCGCTGGGCCTGCTGGACCTGGAACGCTTCCGCGACGACATCGAAGATTATGATAACCTGCTCAGCAGCATGCAGGCCGCGGCCACCCAATTGGCCACCATGCACCGCCTTTTCTATGAATTTGTGGAAAAGCCGCAGCCGAACACGGTCTATTGGGTGGAGATCAGCACGGATATCGGGCAAGTAACCCTTAAGGGGGCGCCGCTGCACGTGGGCGCGCTGATGCAGGAGCATCTCTGGTCCGCCAAGGAAGCGATTGTGCTCACCAGCGCAACCCTGCGCACGCTGGGCAACTTCCACTTTATGCGCGAGCGGCTCAGCGCGGACGAAGTGAACGACATCAGCCTGCCGTCGCCCTTCGACTACCAGAATTCGACCCTGCTTTACCTGCCCAGCGACATCCCCGAGCCAGCCAACCGCAAGGGCTATCAGGAGATGGTCGAGCGGGGCATTGTGGAGCTGGGCGCGGCCACCAACGGGCGGATGCTGTGCCTGTTCACCAGCTATAGCCAGCTGCGCGAAACCGCCAACGCGGTGTCGCCGCGCCTGGCGCTGGGGAACATCGTGGTCTACGACCAGGCCAGCGGCTCTAGCCGTCAGGTGTTGGTGGATAGCTTCAAGAGCACAGAAAAAGCCGTGTTGATGGGCACGCGCTCCTTCTGGGAAGGGGTCGACCTGCCCGGCGACGACCTGAGCGTGGTGGTGATCGTGCGCTTGCCCTTTGCGGTGCCCTCGGAGCCGATCTTTGCGGCGCGTTCCGAAGTCTACGGCGAGGCAGCCTTCCGCGAATACTCCGTGCCAGATGCCATTCTGCGCTTTCGGCAGGGCTTTGGGCGGCTCATCCGGCGCGTCACGGACCGTGGCGTGGTGGTGGTGATGGACTCGCGCGTGCTCACCAAGAGCTACGGCAAGCTCTTTCTGGATAGCCTGCCACGCACCACGCTACAGCGGGGCCCCATGAGCAAGCTCCCGGCCCTGGCCAAAGAATGGCTGGAAAAAGGCAATCCAGCTCGCTAAGCAGGCGCCGTTGGGGTTCTATTCGAGCACTCATCAACAATAGGGAGCGCGGTCAATGCAACTGGGGATTATCGGTGCGGGGAACATCGGTGGGACGCTGGGCAAGCGCTGGGCGCAGCAGGGGCATCAGATCGTTTTTGGGGTGCGCGACCCCAACAGCGAAAAAGCCCAAAAGGCCCTGGCGGCGGCTGGCGCGCAGGCTCGACTGGGCACGGTGGCCGAGGCCGTGGCTGCCGGGGAGGTGATCTTGCTGGCGGTGCCGTGGTATGCTGTGCGCGAGGCGGTGCAGGCGGGCGGCGATTGGTCGGGTAAGGTGGTCATCGACGCTGTGAACCATGTGGGCAGCACCATTGAACAATCGCCCTCCGTGGCCGAGACCCTCTGGGCCATGATGCCCAGTGCGCAGGTGGTCAAGGGCTTTAACATGCTGGGCTGGAACATCATTGAGCAGCCCGACTTTGGCGGCATCGCGGCGGATTGCTTTATCTGTGGGGACCATGCCGGCGCCAAGCAAACCGTGGCGGCCCTGGTGCGCGAAACCGGCCTGGAGGTGGTGGACTGCGGCTCGCTGCAAAACGCCGTCATCCTGGAAGCGCTGGCGCGCTTGTGGATCAAGCTTTCCCTGGGCGAAATGGGCCGCGAGATCGCCTTTAAGCTGCTGGGGCGCTAATACGCCGGCACCGGGCGAGCGTGGGCCGAGCGCCCTGGGCGCGTTTGGCGGGCGCGGGGCAGAGAGATGGGTGTTTCTGGCCAGGGGGCGTGTTATAATGGCGCGGCTAGCCTGATGGCCTGGCGCGCCTGGTAAGGAGACACCCCTTGGTTAGTCCGTTAGACTGGTTACTTGGTTTATTCTCGCTGGACGTGGGTATTGACCTGGGCACGGCCAACACGTTGGTCAGTGTGCGTGGCAAAGGCATCGTGATCAACGAGCCCTCTTATGTGGCTGTGGATCGCAAACGCGGCAACCAGGTGGTAAGTGTAGGGCGCGAGGCCAAACTCATGGCCGGGAAGGTGCCCAAAAATATCCAGGTGATCCGCCCGCTGCGTGATGGGGTCATCGCGGAGTTTGAAATCACCGAAGCCATGCTCAACTACTTCATTACCAAGGCCCACGAGCAGAGCTTTGTGCCCATCCCGCGCCCACGGGTGGTGGTGGGCATCCCCTCCGGCGTGACTGAAGTTGAAAAGCGCGCAGTCTACGACGCCACCATGGAGGCCGGCGCACGCGAAGCGCATCTCATCGAGGAGCCAACCGCCGCTGCGGTGGGGGCTGGCCTGCCCATCGGGGAAACGCGCGGCAGCATGATTGTGGACATCGGCGGCGGCACCACTGAGGTGGCCGTGTTTAGCCTGGGTGGGATCGTCATCAGCCGCAGCATTCGTGTGGCGGGTGACGAGATGGACGAAGACATCGTGCAATACATGCGCAACAAGTACAACCTGCTGATCGGCGAAGGCTCCGCAGAAAAAGCCAAGATCGAGATTGGCTCCGCCTATGCGATGGTGGAAGAGCGAACGATGGTCCTGCGTGGGCGCAACCTGATCACTGGGTTGCCGGAGTCGCGCGAGGTGTCGTCCATTGAAATCCGCGAAGCGCTGCAACCTTCTGTTGAGATCATCGTGGATACGGTGCGCGATGCCCTGGACGAAACCCCGCCCGAACTGGTGGCGGACCTGATGGAGTCTGGAATTTGCCTGGCGGGTGGCGGGGGTCAACTGAATGGCCTGGCAGAGCGCATCACCCGCGAGGTGAACATCCGCACCTGGGTGGCCGAAGATGCGCTGACCTGCGTGGCGCGGGGTGCCGGGCGCATTCTGGAAGATTACGACAACCTGCGCCGCCTGCTGGTGGGCCTGGAGCGAGGCTCGACGCACCATTGATCCCCATGCCGCCGCCCGCAGCGGCCCTCGCTGTGCCTGTTCGCCGCACCGGGCTAAACACCCCGGATTTTGCGGTGATCTTCGGCGGCTTGTTGCTGAGCCTGGTTGGGGTGGGGGTGCCGCTGGTGCTTTTTCTGGAGGGGGTGCTGCAACCGACCCTGGCCAACGGGCGCGAATTTGCGTTGATTGTGCTGGTTTTCACGGTGTTGTATTGCGTGGGCTTTGGCTCGGTGTGTTTGCTGGGTGTGCTGCGGGGGCGCCAACCACAGGACTTTGGCCTGCGGCAGACCTCGCTGGCCTGGATGCTGGTCGCAGTGGCACTGGGGGTGGTGTTTATCCCCATTCCGCTTGATGATCGTGCTCATCGTGGCGTTGCTCACCAGCCAACCCCTGCAGGAACAACCCGCCGAAGAGACCCCTGCCACCTTTGACCCGTGGCTCTTGCTGGGCTTTGCGGCCTTGCTGCTGTGCATCTTTGTGCTGGCGCCGCTGGTGGAGGAAGTCATCCTGCGCGGGGTGTTGCAAACCTGGCTGCGCGACCGCCTGAGCGCTTGGTTGGCTGTGCCCATCAGCGCCATTGTGTTTGGCCTCATCCACCTGGACCCCATCATCATCGTGAGCAACACGGTGCTGGGGTTCGTGCTGGCGGGCACCTATCATTTTAGCGGCTCGCTCTGGGTGCCGCTGACCATCCATTTTGTCAACAATCTGATCGCCGGGGCGCTGCTTGTGGTGGCTGTGCTGCTCCTGGCGCTCGGGGGAGCATAAGTGCGGTGGGCTGGGCGGCTTTCTGGCAGCGTTTGCGTCGCCATCCTGACCTCCTGGCCCTGGCCCTGTTGCTCCTGGTGTGGGGGTTGTTCTTCTGGCGCTTCTGGACCCCGCGCGAGGCGGACCGCCTGTCTTTTACGGAGGGCGATTTTTCGGTGCAGTTCGTGCCCTGGGCGCACTACGCCGCAACCCGGCTCAGCGCGGGCGAAATCCCGCTCTGGAACCCTTATGTTTACGCCGGAGCGCCCTTTCAGGCGGATCCACAGGCGCGCCTGACCTATCCGCCGCATATGCTCACGCTGGGGCTGCTGGCCGCGCAGGGGGAGCTGCTCCCCTGGGAAACCTACGCAGCCCTCCAGTGGGAGGTTTTGCTGCATGTGCTGGCGGCGGCTGGCTTTGTTTATGCGCTGGCCCGCACCCTGGCCCGCGAAGCCTGGCCGCACGCCCCCGGCGCGGGCAGCGCTGGGCGGTTGTGTGGCGGCCATTACCTATGCCTATGGTGGCTATCTCTCTGGCTATCCGACCCTGCAAGTGCCCTTGCTGGAGGCGGGTATCTGGTTGCCGCTGGTGCTGCTGGGGATGGTCTGGGCGGTGCCCGTGGAGCGCCCGTTGCGGTTGGGCTGGGCAGGGTTGGGCTTTGCTGGCGCGATGCTGGCGCTAAGCGTGCTGGCTGGGCACCCCCAAACCACCTACTTTAGCGGCTACCTGGCGGCGGCCTTCCTGGGCTATCGGGTGTGGCGTGTGGGGGGGCGCTGGACGCACTGGCTGGCGGGGATGGCGGTTGTCGGTGGGGTGGCGGCGCTTCTTTCGGCGGTGCAATGGTGGCCTGCGCTGGAATTTTCCGCCTATAGCTATCGGGCAGCCATTCCGTTTGCGGAGCGTGGCGGCGGCTACGGCTGGGAAGAAGCGTTTTTTGTGCTGTTTCCTTTCCGGCAGATCACGTGGATGCCGCAGTATATTGGGTTGGTGCCGTTGGTGCTGGTCATCGTGGCGTGTTGGGGACGGGTGCCGGGCTGGGGCTTCTGGCTGGGCAGTCTGGTTGCTGCGCTGCTGCTGGCGCTGGGCAGCAAAACGCCCTTCTACCACCTGCTTTATCTGGGCCTGCCGGGTACGACGCTCTTCCGGGGGCAGGAGCGGGCCACTTTCATCATTGCGCATAGTGCGGCCTTGCTGGCCGGGCTGGGGGCTGCCTGGCTGGCGGCACAACCCCCCGGTGCGGAGGTAATCCGGCGGCTAAAGCGCTTGCTGCTGGGTCTGTTGGCCGTCAGTTGGGTCTTTAGCCTCCTGTTCCTGATCCTGGCCCAAACGGAAGCGCGCAGTGGCCCCACGGGGGCGATTATGTGGTCAATTATCTGAACGCGGGGATTGCCTCTGCGCTCATCCTCGGGTTGCTGGCCTGGGGCGCGGAGTGGTTCCTGAGTGGCACGGTCAGGCCGAGGCGTTGGGCCGTGCTGGTGGCCGTGCTGGTGTTGGACCTGTTTAGCGCCACTATGCTCAGCCAGCAGAACTTTGCGCCGCTTCCGGTGGGGCAGCGTTTGGTGCCACCGCCCTATCTGTCTACGCTCACGGACCCGTTGCGCCCTGGCGAGCGCGTCGAGGGCTTGCGCGGCGTGGACCCCGGGCAGAGCGCGGCCTTTGGCTGGGCAGACATCGCCGGGAACAACCCCTTACTGCTGGATGCCGTGCGTTTTTATAACGAACAAATTCCGCTGGAACGGCGCTGGGAGCTGCTGAATGTGCGCGTTGTGAATAGCGCAATGGGCCGCTCTGCCGGTCGCGGCGGAAGCGCTGGGCGCGGCGCAGGACGCGCGCGGC
>JAAUUD010000124.1 GCA_012031655.1 Anaerolineae bacterium
GGCCAGCACCCCCGGCAGGGTGAACTCGCGCAGCAGGAGTACCCAGGGTGCCGCTTAAATTGGCTTGCCACGCAGCAGCGCTGGTTGGCGCGGTCACCAGATGGTCGGCCTCGCGGCCCCAGAACTGAAACCAGAAGCCGTCCCACGTCCCCACCTCACCATAAACCCACGCTGCCTGGGCATTGGCGCGCAGGGGCAGGTAAAGGTAGGGCAGAAAGCCCAGCAAGCCCACCAGCCCGGCCTGGAAAAGCCAGTTCAGGCTGCGCTTCCAGCCTGCCGCACGCAGGTCCGGCCACAGGGCCAGCAGCAATCCAGGCGCCAGCAGGATCAGTGTGCGGTGGTGAAAGACGCCCAGGCCCCCCAGCAACCCCAGCAGCAGCAAGCGGTGCCGCAAAGGCCGCTGCGCCAGGCCATAGACAACCCACCACATGCCCATCAGCAAGGCCAGGCTCAGGCTATAGACCTCCGCAACCACGCTGTGCACCCAGATGCTACGCGTGAGGGCCAGCAACAGCACTCCGGCCAGCGCCAACGGCAAAGGCACCCCCCAGCGGCGTAGTAGCGCCCCAAACAAGCTGAGCGCCAGCACGGTCCACAGGGCGGAAAACAGGGCAACGGCAGCGGCGGGGTTGGCGCCCCACAGGCGCGGTAGGGGCGTAAAGAGATTGCCCAGGATAGTATAGAGGGGATAGCCCGTAGCATGCAGCGTCCCCCAGATGTTCAACGCAATCTGCGTTTCGCCCACATCGATCATATATGGGTCCGAGGAGCCGTTAGGGATCGTTTGCAAGCTGCTAAGATAGATCAGTACAATGACAGCAAGCAGGGCGCCCCAGGCGGCGCGCCTCACCCGTTGTTGTCCTGAGGTCGTGACGACGGTCTGTTCTGACATGACTTAAGGAGCGCCTGATGCGCTATTTCACCTTCCTAAAACGTGCGGCGTGGGTTTTCATCGCCTCGATTGTAGCGTCTTTGGCGCTCTTTGTGGGGCGCGTCGAAGCTACGGATGGGCTGCGCGGCGATGAATGCGTGGTGGCTGCCGAGGAAATCATCATCGAGGATTTCTACTTCTTCTGCAATACCCTGGTGGTGCATGGGCTGGTCGATGGCGATCTGATCGGCGTGGCTTCGGAAGTGACCATCTCGCAGGTGGGGCGGGTGACGGGCAATGTCTGGGTCGCGGGTGGCCAGCTCACCATCGAGGGCATCGTAGAAGATGATGTGCACTTTGCCGGGGCAGACCTGGATATCATTGGCCTGGCACGCTTCCCCAACCCAGAAACAGATGTGATTGCACTGGGGCTGAGCCTGGAAACCGCCAGTGATGTCGTGATTCCGGGCGATGTGATTTTTTATGGCTACCAGGCCACCCTGAACAGCCGCATTAACGGCGATGTGGACTTTCAGGGGCAGGCGCTGCACATCAACGCGGCTATCGGGGGCAACGTCCATGCGGTGGTGGGCGATCCCGAAGGCAGCGCCCCGCTGGATAGCTTTCCGGTGCTCTATTCCATTACCTTCAGCGACCCCGGCCTGCGCTTTACCACCGAGGGTTACGTCAATGGCAACCTGCACTACCGCGCCCCGCAGCGGACCAGCATCGCGCGCAATGTCGGCGGCACAGTGTTCTTTACCCAATCACTGGACCAAACCAGCCTGACCCAAGTAGAAGAATCAGAGACTTTTTTGCAATTGCTGGGCAACTACATTTTAGAGACAACACGCGACGTGGCAGCCTTGAGCATGGTGGGTGTGCTGGTGTTGAATTTCTTTGCCAAGCTCATCCTGGAGCCAGGCTATCGCGTTCAGACGCGCATCATTTCGGCCTTTAGCTGGGGGTTGGTGCTGTTCCTGGCGTCTATCCCCGTGGGGCTGACCCTGTTGCTGGGCAGCCTGGTGGTGTTGGGTGTGGTGGCCATCGTCACGCTCAACGAGCTAACCCTGCTGGTGAGCATCGTGTTGGTGGTGGCCAACCTTGGCTTTGTGGGCGGGTTTATTTTTCTGGTGGCCTTCCTGGGCCGCGCCGTGAGTTGCTTTGTGGTGGGCTATGTGGTGGTGCGTTGGGCCCAGCAAACCTGGCTGCGCTATGGCCAGCAGCCCCCACCCCGGCTGCTAGGCGAACTCTGGTTTACCGTGATCATCGGGGTAACGCTGGTATCGTTGCTGGTGAACCTGCCCCTGGGGGCGCTGGTTGGGCGGGCGCAATTCTTGCTGACCGGCTTTGTGGCCCTGACTGGGGTGGGCGCGATCTTCATGTACCTGCGCGATCTTTACTACATTTCCGACCGACGCGGGCTGTTATTGGGGCGCGGGCGGGCCATTCCCCCGCCCCCCGACTGACTTTGACTATGATGTGGATACCCCTGTTGGGATGGAAAACCTGCCGCCGGGCTTCCGCTGGTTCGATGACTAGCCTCAACGACGCGAGCGGTCGTTGCGCCCCAGGCCCCCAAAACCCAGCACCCCTCCCAGCATACCCCCACGAGTAATCTCGGGTGGGGCTTCCTGGCCCCAGTTGTTTTTGAGGCGCTGATCTTCCCAGTTTTCGAGCGCAGCCTGGTGTTTCCGCGCCAGGTCGGCCAGACCTTCGGCGCTTTGCGTGGCCAGGTCGGCGCGCAACCCCTGCAAACTGCTAATGAGTGCATCAAGATGTGGCACCAGGAAGGGCTGGTGCTGGCCCAGCAGCGCTGCCACGTCCTTGGCACCCATCTCACGAGGCAGGTTCAAGAAGCGGGCCAGGTTAGGATTAATGCTCCGTTCGCGTTCCTGGCCGCCGTCTTGCTCTCGCATGGCCCGGAATAGGCCCAGGCTGACCAGGAGGGGCAAGGTTTCTGTAAAGTGGATCAGCGCATCCAGTTCATCGGGGGTCATAAAGCGCGAACGCATTTGCAGGATTTCGGCCAGGTCCGAAGCCACCTTGATCGCTTCGCCGGGCACGTTGGCCGCCGGTGAAATCAGCAGGTCGCTACCCAGAAAGAGGTGCCGATGCGCCGCGCTTACCTCACGGTTGGTGTCATAGAGATAATCGTTGTGGACCAGCGGGTAAACCCCCACCAGATAGGCCTGGCTGTGGCCTTCGGCATCTCGGGGCAGGTGCTTTTCTGCCAGTGCTACCGCCGCCAGTTTGGCCGGAGAAAGGTCCAGCACCACCGCGCCGGGCTTGAGCTGCCCGCCAAAGACATCGTATGCAAATTCCAGGTCACGCGGCGGCATGGATAGCAAGACGATATCCGCTTGCCGCACCACCAACCGCATTTTCTCCTCAACAGCATCCAAGGCCCCAAGTTCCTGGGCGGTGCGGAGGTGGTCTTTCCGCTCGTCCTGCCCGGTGATCACAAACTGAAGAGCGGCTTTGGGCTGTTGATTCTGTTCGCGCAAAGCCAGCGCTAAGGACGTGCTCCACCGATCCAAACCCACGACCGCAACTTTGACCTGTAGTTTACTCATGGTCCTCCATCCTTCTCCGGCGCTAATCGCCCTGGCTACCTGACCCATTTTCTAGCGTTAACTTCGATCATCGGCGGCCTGCAATACGCTGAGCAGGCCCGCGAATTCAGCATCTGACGTACTGGAGTGCTTTTCCTGATGGCGGGCGATGAGTTCCTGTGTCAGGCCATCGCTTCCGGCGGCGCGGGCCATTTCTGCGCTCCAGGCAGGGTGCTGCGCGCTCACCACAAAGGGGCGCCGCCAGCCCTGGGGCGAGCCTTGGCTCCAGGTCGCAAAACGCGCTGGCCAGAACTTTTTCACCAGGACCACCATCACCCGTGCGCCCAGGCCAAATGGGTAGCGTGTTTTGCCTACATCGTGCAGCAAGGCGGCCTTGAGCAGCGCGGGGTGCGTGTATCCGTTGCAGAGCAAATCGTTTAGCACGCGCAAGTGATGCTGCTGCTCCGGGCGGCGCATCTGGACGAAAAGCGCCATTTCCTGCTCGCTGAGATACGGCGCCGCTTGTGCAGTGGATACAGGCCGCACCCAGGCGCCCAGAAATTGCCCGGTCTGGCGGACCCGGCCTCGCAGATCGTTTATCATGCCAGGTTCAGGCCCGTGATGAGTTCAAACAAAAAGCGAATAGGCGGGTTAAGCAGGAGCCCCACCAGGCTCAACCCCGGGCTGATGGCGCCAATGAGCAAAACGAGCAGCAACAGGCGCATACTCTGTTCTTCGTAAGCGGCCAGACGGTAGGAATCCTGAGAAGGCAGCACGCCCAGCAGCACCTTCCAGCCGTCCAGGGGTGCCAGCGGGACCAGGTTAAAGCAAAAGAGGGCCAGGTTAAAGATGATCACGGTAGCCCAAACCTGATAGAAGAAATCCAGCGCGCCCCCCTCGCCATAGGGCACCAGCCCTTCGACCACGCGCAATAGCACACCTAACACAGCCGCCAGCACCAGGTTAGAGAGCGGCCCGGCAAAGGCCACAATGAGCAATCCGCGCTGCTCGTTTGGATAAAACGCGCGCGGGTTCACTGGGACGGGCTTGGCCCACCCAAACCCCGCCAGCAGGGCCAGCACAAAACCGATCACATCCAGGTGAGCGCGGGGGTCCAGTGTTACGCGTCCCTGGTTGTAGGCGGTGCGGTCCCCCAGGCGCAGCGCTGCGTAGGCATGCGCCCATTCGTGGATGCTAAAGGCCAGCGCCAGGGCAATCAAGCGCCCGATGAGCGTGCTCAGCGGCAGCAGGACCAGCGCCACCAACAACAGTAACCCCAGCGCAATGAACACCGAGCGGCGCTGCGTAGGCACCGGAAAAGGGAGGGTCTGCGTGCTCCAGCGCGGGGGTTTCATAGGCTAGTCCTCATCTGCTTCGGGTCCTTCGTCCTGTGGCACAAGCTCCACATCTTCGTGAAAAGGGTCGGCAAAGGGTTCATAGCTGGGAGAAGCCGTGCCCGTGTTCGGCTCTTCATCGTCCAGCCCAGCAAAAAGATCTTCGTAATCGTTGGTCACAATAACCCGCCGCACATTGGCAGGGTCGTTGCGCAACAGGGCGGTAGCCCGCCGCGCACGCCGCACGCGGAACAACCGTAGGCTGCGCCGAAAGAAGACGCGATAGCGGTCGTTCAGTTCTTCCGGGTCCAGGGTAGAGAACAGTTCCAGGTCATTCTGCCGTGCCCAGTCCAGGGCCACATCCAGCGCATCCTGGCCTGTAAAGCGCATGATCTCAGTGCCATCGCCTTGCCGTAGCAGCACATCTTCGCTACCCACTTCTTCTTCGAGGTAATAATGCTCCATCCGGTTTCTCTGGGTTACTCCACACACTCCCTGAACGGTGACGCAGGTTGAGTGCCTTTTTGCCGAGTATAGAGGGAAGGGCTGGCTCCTGGCAAGCCCTTGTCGGGCTATGCTCGCCGGGCTAGAATGTGGGGCAGCAGCAAGAAGGACATAAGCCGATGATAATCCAGATTGCGGACATTGCCCGTTATGTTGGCCAAGACGTTACCCTGCGGGGCTGGCTGTACGACAAAACTGGCAAGGGAAAACTGCAATTCCTCCAGGTGCGGGATGGAAGCGGTGTGATTCAGGCAGTGGCCTTTCAAAAAGACTTGCCAGAAGCCACATTCGAGATGATCAAGGGGCTCTCGCAGGAGTCCTCGGTCCTTGTGCGGGGCAGGGTGCGCGCCGACGAACGCGCCTCAGGCATCCCCGGCGGGTTTGAGCTGGGCATCTCCCACCTGGAAGTGGTGCAGCGGGCCGAAGAATACCCCATCACCCCCAAAGAACACGGCATCGAGTTCCTGATGGATCAGCGCCACCTCTGGTTACGTTCGCGGCGCCAGTGGGCCATCCTGCGGATACGGGCAACGGTCGTCCGCACCATCCGCAGTTGGCTGGATGACCATGGCTACCTGCTGGTAGATACGCCCATCCTCTCCCCATTAGCGGGCGAAAACAGCACCGACCTCTTTGAAGTGGACTATTTTGGCGAGCCTGCCTACCTGGCCCAAACTGGCCAGCTCTACAACGAAGCCAACATGATGGCCTTTGGCAAGGTGTATTGCTTTGGGCCTACCTTCCGCGCAGAACGCTCCAAAACACGCCGCCACCTCATCGAGTTCTGGATGGTAGAACCGGAAATGGCGTTCTTCTCGCTCGAAGACCTGATGGACATGGAAGCGCAGTTTGTTTCGGCCATTGTGCAGGCGGTGCTGGAAAAACACCGCACCGAGCTTGATATTCTGGAGCGCGACACCAGCAAGCTGGAAAGCGTGCTGCCGCCCTTTGCGCGCATTTCGTACGACGACGCGGTGGAACGGCTCATCAAAGTACATGCCCAAACCGAAGACCCGGAACTCAAAGCACAGCTGGCCATCAGCTGGGGCCAGGATTTTGGCAGCCCGCACGAAACCGCCCTGGCAGAGCAGTTCGACAAGCCAGTTTTTGTGTACCACTATCCCAGCGCAGTCAAAGCCTTCTACATGCAGCCCGTGGAAGGTCGCCCGGAAGTCTGCCGGAGTGTGGACCTCCTGGCACCCGAAGGGTATGGCGAGATCACCGGCGGGAGTGAACGCATCCACGATGCCGAGTTGCTGGGCGAAAAGGTCAAGGAGATCGGCATTAACCCGGAAAACTATCGTTGGTACCTGGAGCTACGCCGCTTTGGGAGCGTGCCGCACGCCGGGTTTGGCCTGGGGGTAGAGCGCACGCTGAGCTGGATTTGCGGCCTGAAGCACGTCCGCGAGACCATCCCCTACCCACGGATGCTTAATCGGCTTTATCCTTAAAAGTGGCTCCAGATGGATATCCATGAAGCACGCCGTAAGATTCGTGAGGTTGTTGACGATGCCAGCCCGGTGGAGTCGCCCACGGCCTACTATGCGCTCTTTCACCCGGCGGGCAAGTCCACTCTGTTTGTGCAAGAAGATAGCCGGGGGCGGGTCGTTGGCTTTGTGGGGCGCTTTCAGACCGGGGCGGACCTCTTCCGCCCTCTGGTGACGCTGCACTGCACCAGCCCACAGGTGGCCAACACCCTGCTACAACAAGCCCTGGTCCCTGGGCGCCCCTATATCTTTTCGCCAGCCTCAAGCAACTCCCGATGGTTGGGGATAGCCTGGAGATCAGCCAGCAGCGCATCTTGCGCATTTACACCGTGGACCCCACGCGCTTTCGCTCCGAGATGAACATCATGGTGCAACTGCGCGCCGCGCCAGATGGCACCCCGCGTTGCGTGGTAGAAGCGGACGGGCGCACCCTGGCTAGCGCCGGTGTCAACTGGAAAAGCCCCGGATTTGCTGAAATTTACGTGTATACCGAGCCAGAAGCACGCCAGCGTGGTTGGGGGCGGAGTGTGGTTGCCTGCCTGACCGAAGCGCTCCTTAAGGCCGGTATACGCCCGGTTTACCTGGTAGAAAACGGCCACGAGGCCTCGCGCGAACTCATTGAAAAACTAGGTTATTACGACAGCGGCTCACGTCACGTTTACGCGGATGCCGTCTATCGGGGCCTGGAAACACCCGCCTGAGCCCCACAGGGCGGCTTCTAGCGCCGCCCTGACCCGTTTTTCCCATTATTCGCGCACTGAGGTATCGCGGAAGATCAGGTCATCGAAGTGAGCCAGGCTGTTTGGTTCTACGCCAATGGCGAGCGACCCGCCATAAAGACTGACATCCCGCACCGAGGTCACCAGCAACCCATCCAGGAAGAAGGCCATCCGGTCATCCAACGTTAGGATGATAATCTCGTGCCAGCCGTCTGGGGTGCCCTGGACCACGCCTTCATAAATGGTGGTGCGGTCGGTCTGGGTGCGGGGTGCCACGCGGATGAGCGTTGTGTTTTCATCCTGCTTGACCAGCGAAACCTGATATTGGAACAACCCACCCGAAGCATTGACTTCCGAACGCACACCAATCCAGGCTTCGCTGCCCACGGGCGCTTCTGCCGGGATGCGCATATCAATTTTGACGTAGATATCCACCGAGTCGCGGAAGGTGGCACGATCCAGACCCGTGCCAAAGACGTTCTGGGTGGTGTCGATGCTGGGGCGAATGCGGCGCGAAACTGCAAATTCCTGGGCCTGTAGCAGGTAGTAGCGGCGGTGGGGCTGGTCAAAGGCAACACTCTCATCCAGAATATACTCACCCGGGCTGCCCTCCAGGCCGCCTTCCCACCACACGCTAGACAGGAAGCGATCTGAGAAATCGTCGCTCCAGTCCCACAGGCCATCACGGAAGTTGCGCTGGGCCAGCGTATTCAGAACTTCAAAGGCCCAGGTGGCGTCTGCCGTGCTGCTAAGCTCGGTTTGTGCCACCAGGAAGTCATCAATCCGCAGGCCATCGCCTTCTTCGGTTTTAAAACGGAAAACCCGGAGGGCGATAAACCGGGCAGGTCTTCCTCAAAGAGGATTTCGCCACTGTCAAAGATCGTCAGGCGCTCGCCTACGATGGTGATCACGAACTCTTCAAAGCGGGCACGGCCATAGAAGTTGCCTAATGTCTCATTCCAGACGACTTCACCCGTGCCGCTATACTGGGTTATCACCACATTTCCGGCATCCCAGTCAAATTCCAAAGAACCCTGGTTAGATTCGCGCACGAACATCTCAAAGCCCAGCGAGGTGTTGTTGAGCCGCGCATACAGGATGAAGTTACTCATGGGCGGCGTGACGGGCCGGACCTCCGCCGCGTTATCCAGTTGGATAAACTGATTGGTGCCATCGCTTTGCAGGCTAACGTTCTGCTGGCTGCTGCGTTCCCAGGTGTTGGGGAAGGACGAGCCTTCAAAATGCTCGCTGGCCAGTTCAGGCCGCTGCACGATCAGGTCATCCCAGCCCACCGGGTTGGCCTGGCTGGAGGCGGTTTGCAGCAGAATACTCCCCGGCAAAAGGGGTAGCTCGCGGTCTGTGGCAGACATCACCAGTTGCTTGTTCAGGTAGACAAAGACGCGCGAGCCCTCGGCCCAGATCGAGAATTCGTACCAGCGGTTGTTCTGGATCGGTGCGTTGTTGAAGGTTGCGAGGGGCAGCTCATTGGGGCGGCTGGGGGCAACCCCGGCTGGGCCGCGCTTCAGGATTGCGCGCCCAGACAGAACCTCTAGCACGTAGTAGCCGCTGTTGGGCTGGAACTTGAAGATGAAGCGGCCCAGGCTGTTGCCTTCTAACAAATTCACGCGGAAGGAAATCAGCAAGTCGTCCTGCCCGGGCTGCACCCATTCCGGCACCTGCCGCCCCAGCACCGTCAACGAGCTATCAAAGCCAGTGGTGCCATAGAGCGCCGTGTTCCCGCCATCGGTGCGCACCTGCCACTGTTCAGGGAGGTATTCCCAATCTTTGATAGGGTTGTCGCCTTCCATATCAGCCACGAAAGGCAGCGTGCCCGGTGGAATGGGCGTAGCGGTGGGGATGATCGGTTGGGGTGTGGGCGTGGCGCTGACCTCCGGCGTGGGCGTATTGGTGTCGGTTGGGGGTGGCGACAGGGTAAATGTGGG
>JAAUUD010000125.1 GCA_012031655.1 Anaerolineae bacterium
CCTAGATGCGCCTGCCTGAACCCATTGCCTCGCTAAACAACGACATTCCTACAAACGGTGCGCCGCCACCCGGCGCACCAATCTTCTATCCACCTGCGCCGCCGCCTGTATGACGCCATCCAGCAGGATTGGAAGCCCTTTAGCGTCTACCTGCGGGCGCGCCTGGCCATCAACACAGCCTGGCATGTGCTACCCATTTTTCGGAACTCGCTCGAAGCCCAGTTGGAGATCGAAGCGGACTTCGAAGAAGACTTCCGCCCCCTGCTGAGCGTGCCAGAGGACCTGCTGGCATTCACCGAAAGCCAGGTCTTTAACCAACAGAGCAACGCCACGGAGATAGAAGGGCTGCAACGCAAAATCTATCAGGCCGTGCTGGTGCGCTTCAGTGGCCTCTACGCCATGCTGGCCGCTTATAAAGCCAGCTACGAAGCCACCTGCGAATACGAGTTCATCGAAAAGTACTTCTTCCCCAGCAACCAGACGCTTCAGGATGTGGACTATGGGCGCGCGATCCTCAGTGATACAGCCGCTTCCGCAGCGATGGCCGCCGCCTGCCACCCCATTCGCTACGAGTTTAACCCGGCGCGCCTGCTGGCCTTCTGGGAATGGTGGCACAACGAGGCCCTGCCGATGGCCTGGGAGATGGCCAACCAGGATGCCGAAGGCTGAACTCACCCCGCTCCCTGGATTGGGAAAAATCCGGCGGTTGGCTATACTGAGCGCCGTTTGTCTTTACACAACCTGCGAAGGAGCCTGCTATGGGTCTCGAAATTCGCCGGGAGGACCTGCCCATCCGGCAGTTGGCCTCTGGCGCTCAGCTCAGCATCCCGGTTTTTCATGTCCAGGGCACACACCCCGGCCCGCGTGTTTACCTGCAAGCCAACATCCACGGGCCAGAGATCGCCGGGATCGGCGCCATTTATGAATTCCTGGGCTTTTTGCGCCAGCAAACGCGCCTCAACGGGTTCATGACCCTCGTGCCCAGCGTGAACCCGGTCGGGCTGAACTCCAAAGTCAGCGGCCACCAGACCGGCTATGCTGACCTCAACGAAACGGTGGTGGGCAACTTCAACCGCATCTATCAATGGCTGGTGCAAGACCACGCGGCCCCTGGCGAGGCGAAGCCCGGCAAGGTGAACCTGGCGGCTTTTGTGGCCGAGCATGGCGGCGCAGACCTGCCCACGCTCAAGCGCGCCTTTACGGCAGCCCTGGGCCGCGCCCTGGATGAACAATGGGCAGCGCGCCAGGCAACCGGGATGCGTCACGGGCTAAAGCTGGCCCTGACTATCCAGAAAATGGCCTACAGTGCAGATTACGTCATCGACCTGCACACCGCAGGCAAGGCCATCTATCACCACTACACGTTTGCAGAGTGTGTCCCCAGTGCGCGTTACTTCGGCATTCCCCTGATGGTCTTGCTGGATGGCAGCTTCAGTGGCGTGCTGGATGAAGCCTGCCTGCTGCCGTGGATCAAGTTGCGGGCGGCGCTGGCGGCTACCGGGCGCGACATCCCCTTTGCAGACTTCGAGCGCGAAGCCTTTACGCCAGAGCTGGGCAGCGCTGATCACCTGGAGAGCAGCGCCATGCAAGCCGACGCCGAGCGCGTGATCAACTATCTGCGGCATAAAGGCGTGCTGCAAGGCGCCGCCAGCCTGCCGAACCTGCCCTTTCAGAGCACCACGCACGACGACTACCAGACCTACTATGCCCCGCGTGGCGGCTTGCTGCTCTGGAACAAGCAACCGGGCGACCCAGTCCGCGCAGGTGAACTGCTGGCGACCCTGCTGCACCCCTACGCCGAGACGGAAACCTCGCGCGCAGGCACCCAGACGCCCATTTATGCGGCACGCGACGGCCTCCTGGTGAGCCAGTCCATTACACAGGTTATGCACGAAGGGATGGTGCTTTGCTCTGTGGCGACCGCTTTGCAACCCGTCTAACTGACCAGCCAGAAGCCCCATTTTGGGGAAATTTGCCCAATTTGCTTGAAGTCGGCGGAAAATTAACTATATTATAGTGCGCACTAAGTTTTATTAAAGGAGACGAGCGAACGATGCGTATGCAACGGTTATTGATCCTCTTGCTGGTTGCGGTTTTGTTGCTGCCTGCGGCCTTGCCGGTCGGGGCCCAGACCAAAGCCGTTACCATTGCCTACACTCAGGAGTTAGACACCCTGAACCCGATGTACTCTGTGATGTTCTTCGTGGGGACCACGCGCGACCTGTACCTGCTGGGGGCCTGGACCTTTGACGACGAACTGCAACCTACCCCACGCCTGGTGACGGAAATCCCCTCCCAGGAAAACGGCGGCCTCAACGAAGATGGCACCGTGCTAACCATGACCCTGCGCAACGACATCTTCTGGAGCGATGGCGAGCCGATCACCTCGGCGGACTTCGTGTTCACCTACGAGATGATCATGGCAGATGGCAACGCCCCGGTTACCCGCTTCCCCTACGAAGATTTTGTGACCAGCGTGGAAGCACCGGATGACCAGACCGTGGTTGTGAACTTTAGGGAACCCTTTGCGCCGTGGCTCTCCACCATCTTTACCTATGTGCTGCCAGAACACGTCCTGGCGCCGGTCTTCGAGGCCGAAGGCACCATCGACAACGCCGAGTGGAACCGCGCTCCCAGCGTCAGCAGCGGCCCCTTTATGTTTGATGAATGGGAAGTGGGCAGCTTCATCCGCTTCGTGCGCAACGAAAACTACTTTCTGGGCACGCCCAACCTGGAGGTTGTGGTGGTGCAGTTCATCCCGGATGATGTGTCTTACGTGCTGGCCATCGCCAACGAAGATGTGGACATTGGCACCTTCTTTGGCTATAGCGACATTGAACAGATCGAAGAATTCGGCGGTAACGTGGTCGAAACCCTGCCCTCTGGCTTTAACGAAGCCTGGTTCTTCAACGTGAACCCCGCAACCGCCCACCCGGCCATGCTGGATATCCGCGTGCGCCAGGCTCTGGCGATGGGCTTCAACCGCCAGCAGATCACCGAAGACCTGCTGCTGGGCCGCACCTATCCCGCGGATAGCTACTGGGAAAACACCCCCTACGAAAGCCCCAACGCCCAGGCCCCGGCCTATGACCCCGAGATGGCCGCACAACTGCTGGACGAAACCGGTTGGGTGGATAGCGATGGGGACGGCATCCGCGACATGGACGGCGAGCCGCTGAGCCTGCGCTACATCACCAACACCCGCGCCATCCGTGGCGAGGTGCAGGTGGTGGCCCAGCAGCAACTAGGCGACCTGGGCGTGGAACTGCTGCTGGAACAGTACCCCTCGGATGTCTACTTCAACGGCTACGCCCAGGAAGGCCCGATGGCACGCGGTCAATACGACATCGCGCAGCTTTCCACCGCACCCAGCTTCCCGGACCCCAACACCAGCCGCTTCCTGTGCAGCGAAATCCCCAGCGATGAGCAGCCCGCCGGGGGCAACTGGTATGGCCTGTGCGTGGAAGAACTGGATGCGCTGTTCACCCAGCAAGCCGCCGCCGTGGACTTTAACGAACGTGTGGCGGTCTTCCACCAGATTGACGACCTGCTCAACGAGCAGTTTGTGTGGGTGAGCATCTGGCACGACCCCGACCTGTGGTCCTACAATGTTCGCATCCAGAACATCGCGCTCAACGGCGTGACCCCCTTCTGGAATGCTCACGAATGGGATGTCTAGCCCGGCGCTAGCCGCCTCCCTCTGAAGCAAGCGAGGGTGGGGCACTGGCCCCACCCTTTTTAACAAGGCAACCCGCCTATGCTGCAATACATCATCCGGCGCTTGCTGCAAGCTGTGGTGCTGCTCTTCCTGGTCAGCGTCGTGCTTTTTGTGCTGCTGAACCAGTCTGGTGATCCGCTGGCCACGCTGGGCGCCCGCGAACCCCCCCGCCCCGAAGACCGCGCCCGCCTGGAACGGCAACTGGGGCTGGACCAACCCGTGCTGGTGCAATACCTCTACTGGCTGGTGGGCAACGACTGGGTTGAAATTGATGTGGATGGCGATGGCGAAGGCGACGTGCCAGGCCAACGGCGCGGCGTGCTGCGCGGCGACTTTGGCACCTCGATTGTGACGCGCCAGCCCGCGGATCAGGTCATCTGGGAACGCTTAGAAAACACCCTGTTGTTGATGGTCAGCGCGCAGGTGGTGATCGTCTTTTTGCCTTCCTGATCGGCATTTTCTCCGCCATCAATCAATATTCTATTTTTGACCATGCGGTGACCGGCTTTTCGTTCGTCGCGTTCTCGATGCCCATTTCTTTGTGGCGATCATGCTCATTTACATCTTGCGATTCAGTTCCGCGCCTGGGGCCTGCCATACCTGCCGATTTCTGGCATGTACGACCCCATCGTGGGGCGCACCACCAACCAGATCATCCAGCACATGATCCTGCCGGTGGCCAGCCTGGCGCTCATCTCGATTGCCAACTACAGCCGCTACATCCGCGCCAGCATGCTCGAGGTCATCCATTCAGATTACATCCGCACGGCGCGCGCCAAGGGCCTGCTGGAACGGCGAATTCTGTTCGCCCATGCCCTGCGTAACGCTGTTCTGCCCATTGTAACCATCATCGGGCTGGACCTACCCTTCCTGCTGGCCGGGGCGGTGGTCACGGAGCAGATTTTTGCCTGGCCGGGCATGGGGCGTCTGTTTATCGACAGCCTCAACCGCTCCGACTTCCCGGTGCTGATGGGCATTCTCATGATGATTTCTGTAGCGGTGGTGCTGTTCCAGCTCCTCACAGACATCGTGTACACCTGGCTGGATCCGCGCATCCGGTTAACTTAGGGAGAGTTGCCGATGGATAAAGCCCTGCAAACTGGCACCGACGCCGTGCCGCCCGTGGTGCTGAGCGCAAAAACCGCCCCAGAGAGCCGCTCGCCCTGGCGTATGGCCTTGCGCCGCTTTTTGCGCCATCGTGCCGCCGTAACCGGCGGGCTCATCCTGCTGGGCATCGCGCTGTATATTGGCATTGGATCGGTGGTGTTCTCAGAACGAGACGCCAACTTCAACGACACCAGCATCCGCCTGCAAGGTCCTTCGCAGGAATACCCGTTCGGCACCGATAGCGTGGGCCGGGATGTGCTGGCCCGCACCGTCTACGGCGGGCAGATTTCGCTGATCATCGGGGTGTTTGCGATGCTGGTGGCCATCACCCTGGGGACCAGCGTGGGCGCGCTTTCCGGCTACTACGGCGGCCTGGTCGATGCCCTGCTGATGCGCCTGACCGAAACCATGCTCAGCATCCCCAACCTGCTGATCTTGCTGGTGATGGCCAAGTTCTTTGGCGGGCGCATCCCCAATGTGGAGGTCGCCGGGCGCACCTTCAGCGGCAGCATCCTGGTGATCATCCTGATCATTGGCTTCACAAGCTGGATGTATCTGGCGCGCATCGTGCGTTCGCTGTTCCTCAAGCTCAAGGAAGAGGAGTTCATCCTGGCAGCGCGAGCGTTGGGCGTGCCCAATACGCGCATCATCCTGGTGCACATCCTGCCCAATGCCATGGCGCCGATTATCGTGGCGGCCACGCTGGGCATCGGCGCGGCCATCATCACAGAAGCCTACATCAGCTTTCTGGGGCTGGGCGTGGGGCCGCCTTCTGCCAGTTGGGGCAACATGCTCACGGGTGGGCAGCGCTTTGTGGAGCGTGCCCCGTGGCTGTGGTTCTTCCCCAGCCTGCTGATCATCCTGACGGTGCTGAGCATTAACTTCCTGGGCGATGGCCTGCGCGATGCGCTCGATCCGCATGCAGACAAAAAGGTTTAACCTTGACAGGCCAGGCGAATCGCGCATAATGGAGGGCAAGCACCTGGGGAGGTGCCAGAGTGGTTGATTGGGGCTGCCTGCTAAGCAGTTGCACCGGTTAAACGGTGCCGCAGGTTCGAATCCTGTCCTCCCCGCCACAGCAAAAAGCGCCGTGACTCGCGGCGTTTTTTGTTGCCCAGGCCCCACCCCCACGATTGAAACTGCCCGCTGGCTCTGCTACAATGCGGGCACCCGGAGTGATGGCCGAGTGGTTGATGGCAACAGTCTTGAAAACTGTCGTGGGTGCAAGCTCACCGGGGGTTCGAATCCCTCTCACTCCGCTCTGTTTGGGCCTTCTCCCACTGGAATGGGCCAATGAGTGCCCTTAGTTGGGGACTTTGGCCCCCCTGACGTTTGGCAAGGCTGTGTTACCCTGCGGTTGTGCGCCACCTTTTTCTGCAAATCAAGTCAAAAGGACGCCAGCCCATGCCACACCGGCTGCGTTTGCCAGCAGTAACGCTCTGTCATCCTCCTGCTACGTTGCTCCCCATGACCACCACCACCGCACAAAATGACCCCACGGCTGTTCCCCAGGAAATTGACCTGGCACTGGCAGCGCTCAGCCAGGGGGCTGGGCCAGAACATCACGCTTCAGGAATTGCAGGGTTACGCCTGGAGTCAGCAAGATTTTGCCGATGCCAGCCTGGGCTGCCCAGACTCCAACCAGGTCTACGCCCAGGTGGTTACGCCGGGCTACCAGTTCCAACTCACCTATTAATTAACGGGACGGTTTTTGATTATCGCGTTTCGCAGGACGGCCAGACGGTGATTTACTGCGATGCTTACCCGGTGGTGGCCCCCGCCCCCACCCCGCATCCGGGTCCTTCGCCTGCCCCTCTCGAGGCGGCACTGGGCGAACACTTCGCCATTGATACGCGCACCTATGGCCAGTCCGGGCTATATAACGCGCTCTATCAATCGGATTTGCGCGTAGAGGGGATCGACATCCGCGATGGAGAAGCGATCATTAACCTGAGCGGGACGTTCCTCATGGAGGGTGTTTGCGATGAACCACGCGTTCGGGGGCAGATCGAGCAAACCGCCCTGCAATTCAGCACTATTGATCGGGTCACGGTCAGCCTGAATGGCGAACTGCTCTGAGGGCGGCTCGCCAGGCCGGGCCATTCAGCAAAAACGCTGCTCTGAGCGGCGTTTGGCACTTCAGGAGGTGGGGCTAGTGCTCGCCCGCCTCAATAAAGTCGTCCTGGGCCTGGGCCAGCATCTGCCCATAGAGGAAGATATCTTTCCAGAGGAATTGATTATTGGTGCGCAGGATGTAATAGCCCTGTTCGCGGCTTGCCTCCAGGTCCCGCACGCCAGTTTTTTCCGCTGCCTCGACCAACAGATCAAAGAGGCGCACGTTCGTCACGCGAATGTAGTATTGCAAGAATTCCGGCGTCGTCATGGGGGGGTCCTTTCCCATTGTCAATCCGGCAGTACGCTAATCATCGCACAATCCGCACGGCTTGCCCGATAGGAAAATGGTCATAGGGCGGGGCTGAGGTGCACCCGCAACCAGCCCTTGGGCAAAACGCCCCCTGCGCCTGCCAGAAGTCCGGGTCCAGCAGCGTTTCGGCGCTCATCTGCAAGGGGGTGGCCTGCTCCGTTAGGGTTACCACCTCCTCGCCACGCAGATAGGGCAGGTTCAGGCTGGCGCTCAGGCGCTCCCAGGCAGCCAGCGGATTATAGCCCGGCGCCAGGGCCTCTTGCACGTAGCGCGGATCAATGCCGCTACGCAACAAGGGGTGTAGCGCGGTCACATCCCCCTGATAACGTTGCGCCACCTCGGCGGGCAGTGGCTCAGTAGCGGAAGGTTGCGCCCAGGAGTGCTGCTGCTGGTGCAACTGAAAACGCTGCGCCACCAGGGCATCCGCGGGATCTTCCAGGTCCAGTTGGGCGATGCTGCCCAGGGCTACAGCCTGCCGCAACCGCGCCGCCATACGCAAGGCCAGGTGGCTTTCGTAGGCGCTGACCAGCGCCCCCTCGTGATAGTAGCGGTAGCGCAACTGCACCCCGTGCAATGCCAGGCCAAAAGCACCGGTGCCCAGGTTCGCGCTCAATTGGCGCAGCAAGAACCAATCCACCGTCTTCTGCTCCAGCACCAGGGCCACCCACCCCCGGCGCGGCGCCGTCAAAAGCACCGCCCGATAGGAAAAAGGCCCCTGGTGCGCCTGGTTCACCTGCTGGATCGCGGTGCTGAGGTGCTGCTGCTGAAGGGTCTGCACAACAGAGATGGCCCGTCCGGTCGCTGGCATGTTGGTTTTTCTCCTGCTTAGAGCTTCGTTATAGCCTACACCGTTTGATGGGGCAATCCGCTATAATGCGTCCCATTCATCATCCCAGAAATGGAGGCAACCCAGCCATGCCCATCATTACCGTAGGCGATCAGCAATTCGAGGCTCCAGCGGAGAAGCGCCTAGTGCTGGCTCTGGAAGATGCGGGCATCGACATCCTGCACCGCTGCGGCGGCTATGCGCGCTGCACCACCTGCCGCGTGGAGTTCCAGGTGGGCGAACCCCGCCGCATGACCGAAGCCGAAAAAAACCGCCTCCAGACCGATGATCAGCCGCTCTATGGCAAGGTGCGTCTCTCTTGCCAGGTGCTTTGCGAGCAGGACATGGACGTAACGCCAGTGTATCAGGTTGCGACCTCCGAAGTGGATAACCCTGGCAAACGCCCAGAAGATCACATGACGCCAGAGCCTGTCTGGACATCGGTTGACTACTAGGCCCGGCCAACTGCGTACGGTTCGCGAGCTGCCTCCGGGTTATGCCGAGGCGCGTTTCTTCCACCTGACGACGCTCCGTAACCTGTTACTGCTCAATGTGGCGGCGCTGCCTTTGCTGGTGGGGAGTGGGCTGGGCTTTTTCGCCCTGCTGAGCCTGGTCTATGGTGTAGGGGGGCCCTGGGTGCTGGTGCCTGGCTTGCCAGAGAACCTGCATCCACTGGCGGGCATTGGCTTTTTGCTCCTCACCATCCCCCTGCACGAGCTAGCCCATGGCCTGGCCATCCAGTTTTATGGGCATCCCGTGCGCTATGGGGTCAAGCTGCGCAAGGGCGTGTTCTTTACCACAGCGGATGGTGCGCTCTTCTGGCGCGATCAATATCTGGTGGTGGTGCTGGCGCCGCTGGTGCTGCTTTCGGTGGTTTTCTTTGTAGTGAGCCTGATCGTCCCATCCGGGATAGCCTTCTGGCTGATGGTCGGCGCGGCCATCAACGCTGCCGGGGCCGTGGGCGATGTCTGGATGAGCTGGATCACCTGGCGCCAACCCGCAGCGGTGCTCATCCGCGATGAAGAAGACGGCATGCGGCTCTTTCTGCCGGAGGATCAGCCTGGCGGGGTCAGGTAGGGCGGGCCAGGAGCGCCTGCAAACGCGGACGGGCAGCCGCCAGGGCACGCCCACGATGGCTACGGCGGTGTTTTTCTGCGGGTGGCAGTTCGGCGGCGGTTTGCCCGTCCGTCCGTGATGAATACAGGGTCGTAGCCGAAGCCGTGCTGGCCCTGGGCACCAGCGATGCGCCTGGCCACAC
>JAAUUD010000126.1 GCA_012031655.1 Anaerolineae bacterium
GTAGCGAGGGACATGCGGGCCTGGCTATGGCTGGCTACAATGGGGGCCATAGCGTCATTGCGCGGGGCTATGCAGGCTGGGCCTACGAAACAAAACGCTATTACTACTGGGGCGCTGGCATCTATGAAGATGTACGCGCCGGGCTAACAACCAGCCCGCGCTTGCAGGAGTGGCTTGCCGCCGGTGGGCAATGGCTTTGTGATCGGGCCAGCACTTCGCAGGCTGGCCTGACGCTGGAAACCTTTTTGCAAACACAACAGGGACGCTAAGGACCCAAGGAGAAACAATGCCAGGCAAACTGACAGAAGAACACATCCAGACTCACCTTAAGCAGCTGGACGGATGGACGCGAGAAGGCGACCAGATCGTCAAAACCTATGTGCTCAGTTCCTATGCAGAGGGGTTAGCTTTCGCCAGCACCATTGGTTACATGGCCGATGCGCTTAACCATCATCCTGATCTGCTCATTACCTGGAAGCGCGTTACGGTGACGCTCTCCACGCATGATGTAGGCGGCTTGAGCGAGAAGGATTTTGACCTGGCCCAACGCATCGAAGCACTACCCCACCGCCCTAGGACCTAGGCCGGTGGCGCCTTCTCGGCACGAAGCGTTACCGTGAGCATCCGCGCTGGAAACCAGAAGGCAAAGAAATTCTCATAAACGTCTGGGAATTGGTTGGCTAACCAGCCTATCCCCAACAAACGGTGAACACGCCCAAAGACGAGCTTGCGGCGGGTGATCTGAAAGCGAGCCCGGCTGAACCAGTTGGCCTGGTCCGTGTCCGCTGTCCAGAACCTGAAGGTGTGGTAGGCAAAAAAGCGAACGTGGGTGGGGTCGCCAAAAGCACCGACACAGGCATAGTAGGGCACCTCCACCCAAAGCTCGCCGCCCGGCGCCAGCACCCGATGCAACTCCGTCATGAGTGCATTCAGGTCACGGATGTGTTCCAGCACGTGATAAGTATAGATGCGCTGGACACTGTGGCTGGCAAAAGGCAGGGGGCAGCCCTCAAAATTGGCGACCACCTGAACCCCCGCCAACGCCACCAGGTCAACACCAAAAGCGCCCGGAATCGGGCGCTTTCCGCAACCAATATTCAGCGCAACCATCACACCTGGCCCAGCACTACACTGGCATTTTGGCCACCCATCCCGAAGTTGTTCGAGAGGATGTGACGCACCGTGGCCGCACGTGCCTCGTTGGGCACATAATCCAGGTCGCATTCGGGGTCTGGCGTCTCGTAGTTGATGGTTGGATGCAGGACCTGTTCGTGCAGCATGTGCAAGGCCCCGGCAACTTCGATGGCGCCAGAGGCTCCCTGGCAATGTCCGGTCATGGATTTGGTGCTGCTAATCGGGATGGAATAGGCCCGCTCTCCAAAGAGATGCTTGATGGCCCGAGTTTCGGTCTTGTCATTCACCTGGGTTGAGGTGCCGTGTGCGTTGATGTAGTCAATTTCATCCAGCGGTAAGCCTGCGCTTTCCAGCGCCCACTTCATGGATAGATAAGGACCGCGCGCGCTTTCTTCCATTCCGGTCACATGGTACGCATCCGAGGAAGAAGCGCCACCCATCAACTCGGCATAAATGCGGGCGCCCCGCACCAGAGCATGCTCCAGGGTTTCCAGGGCAAAAATTGCGGCCCCTTCGCCGTAAACAAACCCGTTCCGGTTCAGGTCAAAGGGACGGCTGGCGTGCGTAGGGTCGTCATTATAACCAGTAGCCAGCGCCTTCATCGCGCCAAATCCCGCCAGCACATAATCGTGCATCGCGGCCTCAACGCCACCCGCATAGGCGACATCCATGCGCCCAGTCGGATAAACTCCAGCGCATGCACCAGGGCCTGGCTACCTGCCGCGCAAGCCGTTGTGACGGGTAAAATGGGACCCAGGGCCTTTGTTTCGACACTCACATGATGAGCAGGCATGTTGATCAAGCCACCTGCGATAGCAAAAGGGCTGGGGCGGTAGCGCTTGCCCGTCTTGAAGTCCGTAACGGCGGTTTCTAGCATTTCAAAACCACCCAGCCCTGTCCCAATAACGACGCCAGAACGCTCGGCGTCGCGCTCCAGTTCTTCGGGGGTTATTCCTGCATCCCTGAGCATGAGCTGGGTGGCAGCCACTGCATATTGCGAGACCCGCGCGGTGCGGCGGATTTCTTTGCGATCCATGTAAAGTTCAGCGTCAAAATCCGTAACGAAGCTGGCGATGTGGACATCGATATGTTCCATGTCAAACTCGGTGTAGGGGTTTTCGCGGATATTGCGTACCCCAGAGCGTCCTTCGCGCAGATTTTCGCCCAGTTCGTGGTACCCTCCCAGGGCCGAAATAACCCCTGCGCCGGTGATGACCACCCGGGGATAGCCATTGCGTGTCAGTTCCATAGTGTTTCTAGAGCTCCGGTGTGCTTTCTGCCTGTGCTGCCGGGGCAAAGTGGGCGTGCAGCGCTTCAATAAGTTTGCCTTCAATCGCGATTTTGGCCTGGCGGATCGCGTTTTTAACCCCGTGGGCGTTGGTGCGCCCATGCCCGATGATGATAACCCCATTCACGCCCAGAAGCGGCGCACCGCCGATTTCAAAGGGGTCTACCTGTTTATAAACACGGCGCAAGGCGGGGCGCAACAGCCCGCCTCCCAGCTTGGAGCGCAAATCGCGTTGTGCCTCTTCCCGAACCAGGTCAAAGAGGAGGCTACCAAAGCCTTCCATGGTTTTGATGAAGATATTGCCCACAAAGCCATCGCTGACGATGACATCTGCTTCGCCCCCAACAAACCGATGTGGTTCAATGTTGCCCACAAAGTTAAGCGCTGTGGTGCGCAGCAACTCGGCAGTTTCGCGAATTTGCGCGTTGCCTTTGCCTTCTTCTTCACCCGTAGAAAGCAAGCCGACACGTGGGTTCGCCAGCCCCAATGCTTTCTGTGCATAGATCGCACCCATGGTCGCAAATTGGACCATCCATTCGGGCCGGGCATCTGCGTTCGCCCCGATGTCAATCAGGATCATTGTTTTGCCACGCAACGAGACCAGGCTACTCAGGGCAGGGCGTTTGATGCCGGGGATGCGCTTCATGGTTTGCAGTGTGGCAATCGCCAGCATCGCTCCAGTGTTTCCGGCGGTCACAAAGGCGTCTGCCTGGCCAGCGCTAACCAACTGGCTCCCCAGGTGCATAGAGGATTCTGGCTTGAGTTTGGTAACCTGGCTCGGTTTGTCACGATTGGTGATCGTCTGGGGTGCGTGCAGAACATGCAAGGTCAGTTCGTCAGTGTCGTTTTGAGCCAGCGCGGCACGAATAGCCTTTTCATCGCCAACGAGGGTGATTTCGAGGCCAAACTCGCGGGCCGCCAGCAGCGCCCCGGTGACATCCGGCCCGGGTGGGGTATCGCTACCCATTGCATCAACAACGATATGCATGGAGAAGTCCCTTTTAATTGGGGGTAAACGGCTGAGAGTTCTGTATCCAGCCGGGCGCCCCGTTCACAATATGGCGCAAGATGCTGGTCTCGCGACCCAGTAACTTACGCACGCGCCAGAGCATCTCGGGCAAGGTTGGGATGCTCAGGAGTTCTTGCTTATCTTCCATGGGAACCCGCAACACAATGGCGGCCAGAAAAGCCAGAGTGGTGGCGTCATCTGGCAGCTTTTCCAGGTCCACTTCAATGTCGGCTACGCTCGCGATGATGTCCAGATAATTGAGCAATAGGGGGCCAATGCGCCGCGCTTCGGGCCGGACTGCCTCGCTTTGCAAATTCCCAAGCGGAAAGTCTTCCACTACAGCGGTCATATAGGGCTCGTCTGTGCCCAGTTCTTGAATACGGAAGCGGTTAAAGCCGAGCGTAGCGATGTTCATGCGTCCATCGCCCAGGGGGTCTATTTTGGTAATATGCGCTGTGGTGCCAATTTCAAAGATGGTCGCTCCGGGGCGTGCTTCATGTCCTTCTCGGATCATCACCACGCCAAACGGCAGATTTTCGGTCACGCAGCGATAGATCATTAACTTGTAGCGGTCCTCAAAAATGTGCAACGGGAGGACCATACCTGGGAAGAGCACCGTATGCAGGGGAAAAAGCGGGATTTTCTGCGAATTAGCCATGATTGATCCTTCTCGAACTTTGTTCATCCCCCCCGTAGCATTATCTTTTCAGATTGTACGGCATTTAAGGCTTGCTGAACACACTGCCAACCAGTATAATCCGCTCATATTACGCTAGCCCCGGTGGCGGAATGGCATACGCAGCAGGTTGAGGGCCTGTGCCTTCGGGCGTGGAGGTTCGAGTCCTCTCCGGGGCAAAAACCTGGGAACTTTTGACCCGGGTTTTTTGATTCAGGGCGACACGGCTTCGGCACGTAAGGTGTAGGTGGCGCTCAATGGGCTAAAGGTTGCCTCTCGGCGTGCAACTTGAATAATGTAGAGGCCATCCACGGGCAACAGCAAGGCATCTGTGATAACTTCTCCGCCTGACCCGATAGGCACCTCCTGGAGAAAGAGGTTGCCGGGTGCAAATATCCGTAACACCAGTTGGCTTTCCCCAGCCACGCGGTTGAGCTGCAAGCGCAACGGTTGGCTTACCTGCCCCTGCCACAGCCATTCCTGGGCTGTTTGTGCTGCATCAACAGTGCCAGTGACCGTAGCCCCGGGGGAAGGGATGTTGGACGATTCTGATATTCCAGTGGGCCGAACGTGACAACATAACCAGCTTCCTGTCCATCAGAGGCGACCAAAAGTTGAACCTGCTGAGTTGCATCCAGTTCTACCTCAAAATTTAAGGTGCCGTCGGCGCTCGGCTCTCCCAAGGAAAGCAACTGACCTTCTTCATCCAGCAAGTAGGCAAGTGCGGTCCAGGTTGCGCTCAGGGGACGGATTTCAAGCCGAGCAAGACCCGCAGGGAAGTCACTGAGGCGCCACTGGTGGAGTACAGCGCCGCTGGCAAAGGCGCCTTCTGCGCGGCTTCCATAAGCTAGCGGCGCGCTAAAGTCCGCCTGCGGTGGTGCATAGCGCAAAGTGAGCTGATAGGGCAGGGCTACGGTGCTGTTGGTGCTCACCACCAAAGCGTAAACCCCTGTTTGCTGCACCAGCCAGCTTAAGCCGCCCTGGCGGGTCGAGCGCAACGCCATCCCGTCTGGCCCGATGAGCGTCAGTTCTGGTACGCTCCTATTGCCTTCGGGCAGGGGTTGTAAGTCCGCTGCAATATTTTCCCCGGAGTTGCCCAGAAAAACGTAAGTCGCCAAGCTGTTTGCGCCCTCAAGCTGCCCTTCGATGGGTGGCCCGCCGATCTGCACACCTTGCGCCTGGGCAAAAATGTCTTCCAACCTCCGATCTTGCAAGCGCAGCTGCCCCCTATAAAGCTGGAGAGCATCTGAGTCTGTGCCACGGTCAGCAGAACGGCGGAAGATCAGCGTATACCAGCCCGCTTCCGGTAAGAGCGCGTTCTGACGGGTTTGCCCATCATCAGCACCCGGCACAGTGGCCAGTTCAACGACACTCAGACCGGGGTCAAACAGTTCGGCGGCTGGTGGCGCTGCTTCTTCGCCACTAAGCACAAGTACCAGTTGTGTGCCAGCTTCTGCCCAGAAGCGCCAGGTATTTTCGGGGGTTGCTGTGCTGATGGCGCCTACAAAGCGATACGCTTCACTGGCGAAGATGATCCCGCCTGGAGGGGCGAAAGCGCTGGTCGGCGGTTGGGCTGTCACACGCATCGAATAGTTGATTTCGGTAGCCAGGTTGTCCAGCCAGGTCCCGATTCGCAACAGATAGCGGCCTGCCTCTGGCGTCACAACGGGCCCAAAAGTAAAGCTCCCGGTGGCCTCTAACTGAACCAGAGCCTGGAGAGGCAAGCCGTCTGGCCCAAAGAGCAGCACATCAGGCTGGACTGGGGCACCGAACGTGAGTAGCTCAAACACCAGGATTTCCCCGGCTGCCGCCTCAAAGGACCAGGTATTGGAAGGGGCTTCGCTGCTCAGCACATCCAACAGATTGACTTCGCGACGAATTTCGCGGGGTTGGGGTGCAGGCACACGGCGGCTGGCTGTCAGCGTAAAGGATAGGGGGGTCGGATGCGCGACAGTCAGCCGATAGAGGCCCTCCTGTGGGACCAGCAGGTTCGGGAGGGTGCCCATGCCAACGGCAATAACGTGCCCAAGCTCGTCCGTCACCTGGAGCGTGGGCAAGGTTTCGGCGTCCTGAGGGATCACGTTAATGGAAAGAGGCGCACGCGGGTCCCCAAGAAAGGCATAGGTCACGCTACGGGTTCCGTCCACAGCGCCCAGGGTGGTGCCACCGATGGGCAAAGAGCGGTCTGCCTCGGCACTTTCGTTGTTGGGCGCTGTGCTGACCAACAACTGATAGGTGCCCGTTGTTGTGGCGAGGCGGTTACCCTGGCGCATAATCACCAGTTGATAGAGGCCATCTTCTGGCAGCACAACACGCGGCAACAGGCTGATCTGTGCGTTCTGAACATCTGGGGTACTGCGAGCAAGCAGGGTTCCCTGTGGGCCTTCTAGCCGCAGGTCTAGCTGAAGCGTACCCGTGAGGACTTCGGCACGCGCACGCACGCTTTCCCCGGCACGGCCCTCAAAGGTCCAGGCCTGTTGAGGTTCGGCGCTAGTCAGTCGGCCAAACTCAAGCGTGTCGGTTTGTAGTGGAACCGGAGTGAGGCTCCCTGCGATGCCCACAACGGCCAGGCGATAGCGGAAGGCTTCTTCAGCCTGGTTCAGCAAGAAAATCTGGTACAGGCCATCCTGTGGAAGCGCTACTTCTGCCTGAAGGACGGCTTGCTGAGGCTGGTTGAGCAGAGTGCTACCATCCGGCGTCAGGATCACAAGGTCTATGGGCAGGGTTTCGCGGTCTTCCAGAGGGCTAACGAGTAAGCGTAAGTGATCCCCAGCACGCCCCTGATATAGCCAGAGGTGGGTTTGCTGGGTCGTATCCATGACGAGGGTCCGATTGCTACCGTCTTCCAGAAAAGTCGCACCAGTGTAGCGCTCGAGTTGGCCTTCTGCCAGCTCCAGGCTCAAAGAGTAGGGGTGGAACTCCCGCACGCGGGCATCCTGTGGGCGCTGAACGATCAGTTGATAGAGGCCATCGCTGGGCAGCACAAAGTTTTGCAAGCGTGCCTGGTCATTAACCCGCTCTGCTTGCCGATACAAATTTCCTGCGCCATCGGCAATAAACAGGCTCAATGGGCGATCATCTGTCGGGAACTGTAGTGTGGCATTGATGCGGTCTCCCTGGGCCCCCAGGAAGTACCAGCGCTTGACGGTTTCTACTTCTGCCTCCAGGGGATCAAAGGTATCAACCAGGCGCGACCCATAGGGGATAAGGGCTTCGCCAACCTGGGTTAAGGCTCCCGGTTGAAAGTTGCGGGTCAAGCTGAGCAAGTAATTCCCACCGGTGGCCCCTCGTTCGCCTCCAAAGCGTGCAACCTGGACCTGATATTGGCCCTCTGTAGGCAATACCAGCGTTAGATCACTGTTCTGGCTGTCAGTGTTGTCATCGGCAGTTCCCAGCAACATTCCATCTGGGGCCCACAGGGCGATCTGTGGGTCCAGATTACCGCTTGTGCGGGCGGCAGTCAGGCGGATGACCTCACCCGCAACCCCGCTAAAGCTCCATAGATCGCGCGGATTGGTATCGCTTAGCACGCCAATCGCTGTGTCTTCCACGGCCAAGGGTTGGGCTGCTTCTAAGGGGATGTCCACCGTAGCCAGTTCCGCTTGAATGCTGTAGCGGGCCGTCGTGCCGAGGGGGTCATCAATCCAGGAACGCACCTGGAGGAGGTAGACGCCGCTTTCTAGCGCGGGTACATCTGCCACCGTGGCGACTTCGCCCAGGCTAGCGCGCCCTTGCGCCAATACTGCACCGGAGGGGGCAACAACCCGTAACTCAGCCGAAAAATCAGAAGAGCGTTGGAGCGGCAAAACAGCCGCAGAAATGCGACCTGGGCGGCTAAGCGTCAATTCCCAGGCTTGGGTTTCGCCAATGGGCAAACTGGCTTCGTCAATTTCGCCCGGCAAGAGCGGGCGTGGCGAGATACCAACCTGATTTTCCGCAGTAAGGGTCAGGCGATAGTGGCCAGTGGTGCTGGCGACGCCTTGGACCACCACTCCATAAATGCCGCTGGCTGGCAAGGTATAACTCACCAAGCGCGCACTACGGCTTTCTGTGCCCGTTCGGATCACTTCCGCTGCGTCAATCAGCGGAGCATCCGCGCTGAGCAACGTCAACGAAGGCTGTAGAATGCCATCCCCCGCAATTTCGATGCTGATCACATCCCCAGCCTGTCCGCTAAAGACCCAGAGATCCGTCTCATCATCCGCATAGAGCGTCCCTGTTTGCTCGCTGTTGTAAGGGATCAGGTCGCCTGCGCTTCGCACCCCGCCCCGATTTTGGAGCTCCAGCGAAAGCTGATAGGCAGCTTCACCTTCAAAGCTTTCTGACGGGACCCCCACCGAGAGCGTATAGAGCCCGGTTTCGGGAATGACAATGCCTTCTACAAAAATTCCCATGCCTGGGTCACTTAGCCCGGTTCCCAAGACGGTGCCGCGCGCATCCTGAAGTTGAAAAGCAAGATCAGCCACATCTCCCAAGGTGGGCCGCAAAGCCAGGGCAAGCACATCGCCAGGGTTACCGGGGATAATCCAGCGATTGATCGGCTGAGCCTGAGTGAGCACACCATTGACGGTTTGCCCAACGTGCAACCCAGACTCGCTGGCCTGCAAATAACTGAAGTCTCGTTGAAAATTCAGGTGATAGGTCCCAGAACGGGATGTGCCACCTCGGACGATCACCTGATAGATGCCAGAACGTGGCAGCATGATGTTTTGCAGGGCGAGGCGCGCAGTTGAGATTGAGGACTGCGTTCTGGCAAACACCTGGCCTCCAGTGTCCGCCAGTTGCAATTCCAACGGCGTTGGCCCTAATTCGCCAAGCGGGATCAGGTCCAGCGAGATTTGTTCGCCAGCTTGCCCCTCAAAGTACCAGCTATCGAGGGTACTCGTTGCGCCAATGGCTGAACGCTGCGCCGTCCGCAAAAGTCCGCCATCAGCCAGGGTAGCGCGCACTGCACGGAGCAGCAGTTGATACTGCGACGGGCTTTCATTTCGCCCGCGCAGTTCTGCGTCCAGGGTTAGGGTCTGGAAGCCTGTTTCGCGGATTGTAAAGACTGTGCTGGCCGCCTGGCTCGCTTCCTCAGGAAGCGCCAAACGGGCCAGTTCCACCCCGCGTGGGCTGGTAATGCTCGCCTGAGGCGCAAGGTTGCCTTCCACCAGAGCCAGATCAAGCTGGTATTGGTCACCTTCCGATGCCCAAAAAACGAGTGCTTCTTGCTC
>JAAUUD010000127.1 GCA_012031655.1 Anaerolineae bacterium
AGCTTGCGCCCCAGCACAGCCGCATCCGAAGCGGCCAGCACCGGCGGCACATCAAAAAGGACGTAGGTGGCCAAGCTACTGAGCTTGGTGAGGACCTCCTCCATCTTGTTGGAAGCCAGCACGTCCGCCGGGTTGGGCGGCAGGGGGCCGCTGGTCAGCACGCTCAGCCCCGGGATGCCCGTGGGTTGGATGGGTGGCGCGGCCAGCGCCTGGGCTTCCAGCACCATACTGGTCAGGCCGCGAGCGTTATCCAGGCCCCACAGGGTATGCTGGGCCGGGCGGCGCAGATCCGCATCCACCAGCAGCGTCGGGTGCTCGGACTGCGCCAGCGTGACCGCCAGGTTCGCCAGCGTTGCGCTTTTGTCTTCTTGCTGTGCAGGGGAAGTCAAGGCAATGCGCTGAAGTTTTGCGTCCAGGTTAGAGAAAACCAGGTTGCTACGCAGGGTGCGATAGGCTTCCGCAGCGGCAGAACGCGGATCTTTCAAGGTAATCAGGTCAGGGGTAAAACGCGCTTTTTCAGCCATGGATTCCCTCAAGTTTCTGTGGTGATGGTTGCCAGGACGGGCGCATTGAGCCACCGTTCAGCATCCCGGCTGGCCCGCAGCACGTTGGCTTCCAGATATTCCAGCACGAAAATCACCATCCCGCCCAGCAACAAGCCCAGGACCGAGGCCGCCAGCACGTTGACCCGCGTATTGGGGCGATGCTGGCCCCAGCCGGGGTAATCCAGCAGGTTCGCCTGAATGCGATCCTCGCGGCGCAGGTCGCTGTTTTGCTGCTCGCGCCATTCCACCAGCAGTTGCCCCCAGGTATTGGCCAGCTGGGCCGCCTGTGGGCCGTCTTCCAGGTCCACCGCAATAGAAACAACCAGCGTGGTTGGGTCCGAATTGATTGTTGTGGCGGTTCGCAGGTCGCCGGGGGTCATGTCTACCTGGGTGCGGTTGATGATTTCCTGGGCGTTGGCGTCGGTGTCCAGGATAATCACATAGCTGCGCAACAGGATACGCAGGGTTTCGGCCAGCCCAAAGTCGTTGCGCGCTGGCTGCACCGAAACCTGCTGCGTGGCGCGGTAGACAGGCGTTTGAGCACGGCTGAAGAGATAAGCACTGCCTGCCATCACGAGGACAGCCAGGGCAACAATCCAGCTTCGGCGCAGGAATATCCGCAGGTAATCCAGCAAGTTCATGGGTTCAGCCTCTTTTGCGTGCGCTCCCGCGCATTATAGCGCTAATTTGCAGCCAGGCTTGGCGCGTCAGGCAGGCGTTTTCCAGGCGTTATTTGCCAGGCACTACCCCCAGGACCTCCAGAGCCAGCGGGTCCAGGTCCTGGCGAGTGCGCACGGTTGTATCCAGATATTCCACCAAAGCAGCCAGGCCAATCCCCGCCGCCAGGGCAATAAACAGCCGGATAAAGGGCGATAGGTTAGCCGAAAGCGGCGTGCTGAGCATGTTTACACGCACACTATCTAACGCAACGACTTCTGCTGGATAGCCGCAAACTGGGGAAAATAGACGCCGTTGCGGGTTTGCAGCACCTCAACCGCGGCCCGGGCAATTGCTTCAATCTCCGCTTCATCGTCCCAGTTCAGGTAAACAATCAAAATGCTGCGGGCCGAGTCTGCCACGAAAGCCGGGCGCAAGTCGTCCGGCTCCAGGGCCAGCCCGGCCTCGGCCAGCACTGCGCTCACCTCTGCTGCAAACGAATCACTGGTGATCCAGGGGGGCAGGTTGACCACCACATACTCAGACGCTAACCACGGCACGTAGACCGCATCTTCATAGGTGGTGGCGGGGTCCAGTTCGACCGTGGAAGGCGGAGCAGCCGTAAAGCGCATCACCACCTGGTAGCGCACTTCTGGCGAAAGTATCCCGGGCACGGTGGGCAACAAAAGGAGGAGTGCGACGACCACCGGCAGCAGGATAACCCACCAGCGGCGCAGCAGCATTTCCCAGAGCTGGCTCAATTCCATGATGCCTGAAGCCTCTCCCCAGAAGCACCCCTAAGGGGCGTTTATGCGCTTTGCTGGGCCTGTAGGGTTGCCAGTTTTTTCATCAGTCGGCTTTTGTGTCGGGCTGCGTTGTTCTTGTGGATGATGCCCTTGGCCGCGGATTTATCCAGCGTGCTGATGGCCAGGCGCGTTTGCTCGATGGCTTGCTGAAGGTCATCGCCTTTTTCGATGCTCTGCCGCGCCTGCTTGACGAGGGTACGGGTGCGGGAAGTGTAGACGCGGTTCCGCGCACGACGCCGGGCCGAGCTGCGAATGCGCTTGAGTGCCGATTTGTGATTTGCCACCGACTATCTCCATTTCTCTGCCGGGCTACCCTGGCCCACATGCGCGTGGGCTCCTTCAGGGGGCCATGATGGGTGCGTTAAGGTCTTTGAATATGCATGAACGGCCCCGCATTGTATCAAAAACGTCGGTTGCTGTCCAGCCTTCACTCCTCATCCGAGATCATGTAGCCAACCCCATGAATCGTGCGGATGTAGTGGGCGTTTTTGCCGCTGCTGTGTTTTTCGATCTTGGCGCGCAAGTTGCGGATGTGAGCGCGCACCAGGTCTGGGTCGCCGGTCTCGGGGGGGGTAGGCCCAGACCGCTTGCAACAAATGCCCGGTAGAAAGCGCCTGGTTGGGGTTTTCCATCAGGTAACGGAGCAAGCGGTGCTCGGTGGAGGTGAGCTGAATCACCTCATCACCAGCGATTTCTAGCTGGTGCGTGTTGGAATCCAGCGTCAGTTCGCCAATGGAAAGGACCGCATTCCCGCCTGGTCGCGCTGGGCGCGCGCAGCAACGCCCGAATGCGTGCATGAAGTTCGGTCAGCTCAAACGGCTTGATGAGATAGTCATCGCCACCTGCATCCAGCCCTTCGACCACTTCATCCGTGTGCCCGCGTGCCGAAAGGAACAGGATGGGCAACCGGTGAAAGGTCTCGTCGCTGCGGAGCGTTTTGCACACCTCCAGGCCGTCCATCCCTGGCATGATGATGTCCAGCACCAGCAGGCTTGGTTGATCCTGACGGATCATCTGGATACCTGTCTGTCCAGAAGTGGTGTGGCGCACGGTGTAACCTTCGCGGTTGAGCGCACGGCTGAGGGTGCCCAGCACTTCCTCGTCGTCATCAACTAGCAGGATGTATGCTTCGTTCGACATGTTCTACTTCCATCTGGTCAGTCGGCATGTAAGGTAATGAAATAATAAATTTTGCCCCGTGGCTATAGGTTTTGTCAATCTTTATGGAGCCTCCGCAGCGATCCACAATGAGTTTGCAGATGTACAGGCCCAGGCCAGTTCCCTCGCCCGGAGGTTTGGTGGTATAGAAGGCATCAAACAGGTGATCTAGCGAGACTTCTTTGAAGCCAGGGCCATTGTCCCAGATCACCACCTGCACGCTCTGAACCTCCGGCACATGGACCGAACTGATGCCAATAAGCGGGTTTTTTTGCTCGATGATGGCGTCACGGGCGTTCAGAATCAGGTTAAGCCACACATCTTCCAGCTGTCCAGCGATGCCATAGGCCAGGGGCAGGTCATCAGCCAGGTTGAGCTCCAGATGAATGCGCCCCCGAAACAAAAAGCTTTCCACCAGCACCAGCGCATTCTGGATCGTCTGATTGATGTCTATCAATTCAGCGATTTCATCTGCGCTTTTCTTGCGGGCCAGGCCCAGCAAGCGCTTCACCACCTGATGTGCACGTTGCCCAGCGCGCCGGATGGCTTGCAAGCCTCGCGGTTGATGTCATCTTCGGGTAGGTCCTCAATGATCATCTCGGCATCCCCCAGGATGGTCGTCAGGGGGTTGTTGATCTGGTGGGCAACAGCGGCGGCCAACTGCCCGATTGCACTGAGGCGTGCGCTATGCACCAATTGAGCCTGAGCCTTGTGCAGTTCCAGCAAACTTTGTTGCAGGTTTTCGTATAGGATGGCGTTTTTGATGGCATTGGCTGCTTGGAGCACCAGGCTGGTCGCCACCCGCACCTGAAGCGCGCTGGAACGGCTGGTGCGCCGATTGCTGGCGATCATGACCACACCGCGCATATCTTCTTGAACGAAGATTGGCAGCAGCAGGACCACCCGGTAATGATACTGTTGCATCATGTCCCGAATATCAGGTGGACATTCCGCGCTGGTTTCGTCGTAATTGGCGATGAACTGTTGCTGCACACAGCGGGCAAAGGTGGGGAGTTTTTCTAGCGGGCGTTGGGGATAGGGCGGTGTCAGCCACACCAGCTGGGCAGAACTCAGTCGGAGCGAAAAGTGGGCAGGCTCTGCCTCCCACTGCCACAGGTTATAGCCCTGCGCGTGTGTTTCGCGCTGCAAAACGTTTAATACCCGGTTCGCCCGTGTTTCATGATCCAGGTGATCAGGCAAGCTACTGAGCGTAGCGTGGAGGTCCTCTGGTGGGGGCAAACTGGCCTCTGGCGAGCGAAACGCAAGTTGGATCAGCAAGGGGGGCGAGGCTGTGGCCACCAGCAATACCCAGAAACCCCGCTCAGCAGCCCCCAAAAAAAGAACCTGGTGCGGCTGCATTTCTCCGCTCCATAGCCCGGGGCCCTGGGTCAAGAGCTGGGTTTTGAGCCCGAGTTGTTCCAGCGTAGCGGAAACAGACTGCCCGTAGCCCCAGCTCATCTGCTGTTGCAGGGACCATACCATCAGCTTATCGTACCCCTCGCTGGCCATGCTGATCTCGCAGACCTGGGCGCTCAGGCCTTCATCAGGTTTTTCCCGATGAGTAGCAAAACAGCTTCCAGAGAAAGCGAAGCATTGACCACTTCCGTCGCATCGGTGATGACGGCCAGCTCAAAATTACGGGACTCGCTGCGCTGATACACCTGCGCGTTTTCTATGGCGTTGGCTGCATGGGCTGCTAACTGGTTCAGCAGCAAATGGTCATCGGGGGAAAGCATTTTCCCGGGCTGAAAGCTGCACAGCAAGAGGATCCCCACCGGGAAGTAGCGCGGGCGCTGATTGCGAATGGGCAACGCCACCATCAGCGGGATGGGGCTATCCAAATTCAGCTCGGGCAGCTGGGCATTTTCCCGCAGGATGATGTCGCTGTGTTGCAGGATTTGCGCGGCAAAGCTGCCTTGAATGGACGGGGGATGTTCTTGCTCCAGGGCACGCAGGCCATGGTAGCCTTTCACCAGCAGTGCAGTGTGCTTATTTTCGGTGTCTGCCAGCAGCACAAACGCTTCATCCATCCCCAGTAATTCGGCGGCCATCTGAGCAACCGTGGCACAGATTTCGTCAATAACGAACGTCGAATGAAAAGACAAAACGGCATCTAGCAACCGTTGCTGACGGTGTAGGTGTTGTTGCAGTGCCTCGTTGTCTGTCATCTGGCTATCCACCACCCCATGGGGCTAGAAACTGCCTGCCTAAAGGTTGTGTCGTCTGGGAAAGCGCAGGAGGGTTGCGAGAGTTGTTCTGAGTTGATATGCGCTTCCCAACCTGTACACGCGCAAACCGACCCAAATCCTATGAAAATTGTAAATGACCGCGCTCTTTTATTGTATAGGTGTTCTGCCATGCTGTCCATGATTTGGCAAACCTGGCTAACCTCGATAACGTCATAATGAATAGGTTTACCAGCAACACGGGGGTTTAACGGTGCGGCGAGCAACTGAATGGTGGGGCGCATGCGTGCTGCTGATCTTGCTGATCTTTGTCCCGCGTGCTTGGGCCCATGCAGAGCTCCAGAACGCCAGCCCGGCACCTGGGGCCAGCATCAAGGGGAGCCCGGCTACCATTGAACTGACCTTTAACGAAGCGGTGCAGAACCCCCAGATTATGCTCATCAACGTCACAGGCACGCGCCAACTCAGCATCGAGGTGCGTTCGGCTTCCAGCCCGGTGGTGCGTGCACCGCTCGCCACACAACTCGAAGCCGGGGTGTATCAGGTGGTGTGGATTGTGGACTCTGCTGATGCGCATGCCATCAGTGGATCGTATCAATTTGAAGTGATCGCCGTTGATAGCGGGCTTGGCGTGGCGCCGTGGATGGTGGTGGCGTTGATTGGTGCAGGTTTCGTGTTAGCGCTGGCCATTTGGGTATGGCAACAGCGTACTCGATTTGTTAAGCTTCTCACAAAAGGATCGGTATGATCAAATCACGGACTCCCAAAACGCTTACGCCCTCGGCAGCGGCGCTGGACGTTCCAGCACGGGATGCTCGCTCGGTGCTGCGCGACTATGTGCAACTGGCCAAGCCGCGCATTGCGCTGCTGCTGGTGTTTACGACGGTCACCGCCATGATCATCGCAGCAGATGGCCTACCGCCGCTGGATATTCTGCTGGCAACCATGCTGGGGGGCGTTTTTGCCTCTGGTGGGGCCAGCGCCATTAACCAGTATTACGACCGGGATATGGATGCAATGATGGCGCGCACCAAAAAGCGTCCGATTGCTGCGGGGCGTGTGTCGCCGGGAGCCGGCCTGACCTATGGCTTAGCGTTGGTGGCGCTTTCCGGGGTGCTGCTGGCTGTCTTCGTGAACCTGTTAGCGGCTGTGCTGGCGCTGGGCGGTGCTTTCTACTATGTGGTGCTGTACACCATGCTGCTCAAGCGCAATACCGTCGTGAACATCGTGATTGGTGGTGGCGCGGGGGCCATGCCGGTGCTGGTCGGGTGGGCAGCGGTCACAGGGGGGCTGGCGCTGGAAGCCTGGCTGCTTTTCCTGATTGTGTTTTACTGGACCCCTCCCCATAGCTGGGCGCTGGCGTTGCTGGTGAACGCGGACTATAAACGGGCTGGCGTGCCGATGATGCCTGCCGCACGCGGTGGCGAGGCCACCCGGCGTCAGATTATCCTCTATTCGGCTTTGCTGGTGCTGCTGACCCTGCTCCCGACGCCCCTGGCCATGCTCGGCTGGATTTACGGGCTGACGGCTTTGCTATTGGGCTTCGGGTTGATGGTGCGGGCGGTCCAGCTATTCCGCGAGCGCACGCAGGTGGCTGCCAAGACGATGTACAAGTACTCCACTGGCTACCTTGCCCTGCTCTTCCTGATGATGATGGTTGACCGCTTGTTGCTCTAGGCCTCTGGCAAGAGGTCGATCAGAACTGCCTCTAGCATTCGTAGGGTTTCGTATTGATAGGCACCCTCTCCCCGCCAGCGGACCTGGTTTTCGGCATCCAGCAAAAAGAGCTGGACTTTGCCCGTGTCTTCAACCTCCATGAGCCGGTTAAAGGCTTCGACATCGGTAAAAACGACGATAGTACGCGCCCGGTCGCGGTCGTTGCTGGCCGCCAGGGTCATCCCCCCCAGGATGGGCAGAGCGGCGTCGACGGTATCCTGGGGCAAGAGGGGCACGTAGTAGCCCCGCAGGCTGGGTACCGGCTGTTGAGCGCTTCCAGGGGCACCAGCCACTTATCGACGGTCGCTTGCTGGTCCGTGTCGTAGGCTACGACCAGCAACTTGGCCTCGCCTTCGATCTCCTCCGGCAAGTTCACCTCCTGTAGCAGCAGGTTGGTGCCGCGCAGGATGGGAAAGCCTTCTGCCTGAGCAATGGGGGCTTCCGCCGGGGTGCGCTGGCTGGCCACCACTGCCAGAACGCCCACGCCAGCCACGAGCGCCAGAATTATTCCTGCTAGTACCATGATCTGCCGACGCTTGATCAACTGTTGCTCCTCCTTACCCATTTGCCAGGCTGCCTGGCATGGTAGCCCTGTGGCGAGTCTGCTAAGATTTTGCTTGAAATGGATACTAAACGCCCACTTTTACGCTGTTTGTATGTTGTTCTGCTGTGCACTGGCCTGGCACTGGCCAGTACCAGCGCTGTATTGGCGCATGGCGCCGTGGAGCGCACCGAGCCTGCCGACGGAAGCGTGCTGGACCAAGCCCCAGCGACGGTTCAGGTCTGGTTTGATGAAGCGCTCGTCATGGGGAGTGGTCAGGTCACGGTGATCAACGCCAGCGGGCAGGCCGTGCATCAGGGCGAAGCTCGGCACGATGCCACCGACCCACACCTGCTCCATGTGCAACTTCAACCCAACCTGCCCAACGGAACGTACATTATCTCGGCGCAGGGCGTGGTGGTGAGCGATGGTCACACAGCGACTGGCAGCACGGTTTTCTGGATTGGGGAAAAGACCCTGGCCCCGGATGCACCACAAGCCAGCGCTACGCCGGATTATCGCCTGCCTTTTGTTGTTTCTGGGCCTGTTTGCCCTGGTGAGTGGCGGGGGGCTTTTGGGCCTGGGTGCGCCGAACCCCGCCGCTGGTAATTGAGCCTGATGATGCGCCTCACGCACGTTTTCCACTGGAATAGCTGGCGCTGGCTGGCGCTGCTGCTCATCGGCCTGGTGTTGGCTGGCGCGGCACCGCGCACCCAGGCCCATGGTTACATCGTCCGGTCCATTCCCGAGGATCGGTCGGTTGTTGGTCGGGCGCCAAACCAGGTCCAGGTTTGGTTTTCTGAAGGTCTGGAGCCACGCTTTAGCACCATTGCGGTCTATAACCAGAGCGGCGACCGCGTTGACCTGGGCGAAAGCGGCGTTGACCCACGCAACTCCACACGTTTAATCGCGGCTTTGCCCGGCGATCTCCCGCAGGGCGCCTACCTGGTGCGCTTGCGCCCGGTTTTTACCAGCGATGGCCACGCCGTGAGCGATACCCTGGTTTTCTGGGTCGGTGAGCAAGTGGGCAACGTGGAGGCAGGCGGCGCATCGGGTGCGGCGGTCACCGGGGAGGTGCTGTGGCGGGTGGCGCTAAATCTGGCGCTCATCCTGCTGGCGGGTGCCTATTGGACCTATGCGCTGGTGCTGCGCCCGGCCTGGCAAAATCCGCGCTATGCCCTGGGCAACCTGCCACCGCGTGTAATGCAGCGCTTGAGCGGGCTGGTGTGGGCCGGGTTAGGTATGGCGCTGAGCGTAAACCTGGTGGCCCTCTTTCAGATTAGCACCCGGCTGTTTGAAGCGCCTCTACAAACCGTGCTGCGCGATAACCTATGGGAAATCGTGCTCCAGGGGACCAACTTTGGAGATGTGTGGCAGGTGCGGATGGGCCTGCTGGTCTTCATGCTGCTGATTCAGGTGGTTGCGGCGCAACAGGCGCGCAATCGTCCCGGCAGCACCCACGTCCTCTGGCTGGTCAATGGGACCCTGGTTTTGCCACTCCTGGCCACGCAGAGCCTGATCAGCCATGCGGCAGGCGCGCCTTTGTGGGGGGTGGGCGGCCTTGCTGGCGGCGTATGGCCATCTGGTGGCGGTGGCGGCCTGGATTGGCGGGGTGTTGGTGCTGGCGCTGGTGCTACGCCCGGCGCTTGCGCCGCTGGCCGCCGCAGAACG
>JAAUUD010000003.1 GCA_012031655.1 Anaerolineae bacterium
GGCCACGGCATATCCCCCAATCGGCTGAACCGGGTGCCGGGCAACGCGTTATAATCAAAAACAAAGCGGAGCAGAAAAACCAAATTCCCCATGAACTATCCCTGCGATATTTCCCTGGTCTTGCCAGTCTACAACGAGGCAGAAAGCCTGCACGACCTGCATAGCGAGCTAGAGGGCGTGCTGCGCGGCATGAACCTGCGCTACGAGATTATCTATGTGGATGATGGCAGCCGCGATGGGAGCAGCGCGGTGCTGCGCGAACTCGCAGAACAGCATTCCAGGGTGAAGGTGGTTTATCTGCGGCGTAACTTTGGCCAAACAGCCGCGATTCAGGCCGGCATTGACCAGGCCAACGGCGCCATTATCACCCTGATGGACTCCGATTTGCAGAATGACCCGCACGAGTTGCCGCGCATGTTCGCCCGCATGGCAGAAGGCTTTGACCTGGTCAGTGGCTGGCGCAAAAACCGTCAGGATCGTATGATCCGCAAAATCCCTTCCCGGGTGGCCAATCGCCTGATTTCGGTGGTGACAGGCGTTCATCTGCACGACTATGGCTGCACGCTCAAGATGTATCGCCATGAAGTGCTGGACCATGTGCGGCTCTACGGCGAGATGCACCGCTTTATCCCGGTGTTGGCCTCGGCAGCCGGGGCCAGGATCGATGAAATGGTGGTCAACCATCGCGCGCGGCGCTATGGCAAAAGCAAGTATAGCCTGTGGCGCACCGTGAAAGTGGTGCTGGACCTGATGACCGTTACCTTCCTCACGCGCTACAACACGCGCCCCATGTACATCTTTGGGGGTAGTGGTTTTCTCTTTGGGTTTCTGGGGGTGCTGGCGTTGTTTGCAGCGCCGCTGTATAGCCTGGTGGCGGGCGTCCCCTTCTTTGAGCATCCACTGGCGTTTATCGTGGCGGGCCTGGTGCTGCTGGTTGGCAGCGTGCAGAACGTCTTGCTGGGCCTGATCATCGAGATGCTGATGCGCACCTACTACGAATCGCAGCGCAAAGGGCCCTACACCGTGCGCGAGGTGCTGGGGCAGGTGCCCAGCCTTCAGCCAGAGGGGCGCCCCGAGGCAGTTTAGGGCTTCTGGCTATCCAGCCTGCGTAATTGACGTTATACTAGCCGCGCACAACGACCGCAACGGAGTTACGTGGGCTTCAACATGGAATTTGTACCCATCCTGGCAGTGGGCTTCATGACCGCCTATGGCTTTACGCCAGTGACCCGCCGCCTGGCGCTGCGCCTGGATATGGTGGATCGCCCCAGCAAACGCAAAATCCATCAGGAACCAATCCCGTTGCTGGGGGGGGTGGCCATCTTTGGCGGTTTTCTGCTGGCCATGACGCTCTTTACCCCGGCAGCCCACTGGCGCGAATTCGGCGCCGTGCTGGCAGGCTGCTTGTGGCTGGCACTGGTGGGCTACCTGGACGACCGCAACGGCATGAACCCTTACCTCAAGCTGCTGGCGCAGGTGGTGGCCGGATTGGTGCTGGTTGCCGCCGGGATTCAGGTGCGCTTATTTGGTTTCGAGCCATTGAACATTGCCCTCACGCTGTTCTGGATCGTCGGCATCACCAACGCGCTCAACCTGATGGACAACATGGACGGGCTGGCAGCGGGCATTGCAGCCATCGCGGCCTTCACGTTCTTCCTGCTGGCAGCCAGCCAGGAACTCCTGCTGGTGGGTCGGTTGGCGGCGGCGCTGTGCGGGGCGACCCTCGGGTTTCTGCGCTACAACTTCAACCCCGCTTCAACCTTCATGGGGGATACCGGCAGCCTGGTGATCGGGTTTGTGCTGGCGGTGCTGGGCATCAAGCTCGATTTTCAGAGTCAATCGCAAGTGGTGACGTGGGCGATCCCCTTGCTGGTGCTGGGCATCCCGATTTTTGACACCACACTGGTGACCTTTACCCGCTTGCGGGAAGGGCGTTCGCCTTTCCAGGGCGGCAAAGATCATACCTCGCACCGGATCGCCAGCCTGGGGCTCAGCCACCGTCGCACGGTGGTCCTGCTGTATGGTGCGGCCAGCCTGTTAGGGGCGGCAGCTTTGCTGATCAGCCAGTCCGGTTCGCAGATGGCCAGCCTGGTGATTGCTGCGGTGGGGCTGGGCGGTTTGGTGGCGTTCATCTTGCTGGAAGTTCAGTATACGCGGCAGCCTTCATGAGCAAATATTGTGTAACCGGGGGGGCAGGCTTCATTGGGTCGCATCTGGTGGAGCGGCTCTTGCAAGAAGGTCATGAGGTCGTGGTGGTGGATGACTTCAGCACGGGGCATCGGGCGAACCTGACCGCACTACAAGGTCACATTCAGTTGATCGAAGCGGATATTCGGGACCTGGACGCCCTGCACAAAGCCTTACAGGGGGTCGAGTTCGTCTTTCATCAGGCGGCCTTGCCCTCGGTGCCGCGCTCGATTGATGACCCGCTCACCAGCCATGCGGTTAATGCAACAGGGACGCTCAACGTGCTGGTCGCGGCCCGAGATGCGGGCGTGCAGCGGGTGGTGTTTGCTGCGTCCTCTTCTGCTTATGGCGATATTGAAGAGGAATTTAAGGCAGAGGAGATGCGCCCGCGCGTCAAGTCTCCCTATGCCGCGGCCAAGGTGGCGGCAGAAAACTATTGCCTGGTCTTTAACCAGGTCTATGATCTGGAATGCGTCGCAATCCGCTACTTTAATGTGTTTGGCCCGCGCCAGGACCCGCTCTCGCCCTATGCCGCGGTGATCCCACTCTTCATCACCGCCATGCTGGACGATATGCCACCGACATCTACGGAGATGGCACACAATCGCGCGACTTCACCTTTGTTGATAATGTGGTGGAGGGCAACCTGCGAGCGATGCAAGCGCCACAAGCCCCCGGCGAGATCTTCAACATCGCCTGTGGCGAGCGCATCACCCTATTGGAACTGGTGGCACACCTCAACCGCTTGCTGGGCAAGCAGTTGGAACCCCGTTTTGCTGATCCGCGCTCTGGCGATGTGCTACACTCCCGCGCAGCCATTGACAAAGCGCGGCGCCTGTTAGACTATGAGCCCCGGGTTCCCTTTGACGAGGGCCTGGCGCGTACGCTGGCATGGTATCGGGACGCAGGAGCCTGGCAGAAATAGGTGACGATCCAACCGCCGAACATCACGACAATCGCCTCTGCCCTGGAGTGGGCAGCGCATGCGCTGGCCGATACCTCGGAGAGTGCCGCGCGGGATGCGCGCATCCTGCTGTGCGCGGTGCTGGAGGTCACGCCAGAGTACCTCATCCTCTACCTGGAACGCGCCCTGACCATCGAACAAACCGCAGCCTTTAGCAAGCTGGTGCAGCAACGCGCCCAGGGCGTGCCTGTTGCTTACCTGCTGGGGCGCAAGGGGTTTTACGATATCGAGGTCTACGTGACGCCGGGTGTGCTCATCCCGCGCCCCGAGACCGAGCTGCTGGTGGAAAAAGCCATTGCCTGGGCAACCGAGCGGCATGTGCTGATCATCGATGTAGGCACCGGGAGCGGCGCTATCGCGCTGAGCCTGGCCAAACACCTGCCCCAGGCCCACGTCACCGGCATTGATATTTCGGAAGTGGCGTTGGAGGTCGCGCGCCGCAGTGCAGAAAAGCTCAACCTGGCGCAGCGGGTCCGCTGGTTGCAGGGCAACCTGGTGCAACCCCTGCTGGATGCGGGCGAAACCGCCGATTTGATCATCGCCAACCTGCCCTACATCCCCAGCAACGAGCTAGAACACCTGGAAGTTGCCCGCCACGAACCACGCGAAGCCCTGGACGGTGGCCTTGATGGCCTGGACCCAATTCGGCAGTTGCTTCGGCAGGCGCCCGGGGTGATGCGCCAGACCAGCCTCATCTACCTGGAGATTGGCGCGGGTCAGTCCCAAACGATTCGGGATATGGTTGCCCAGCACTTCCCCGCGTTGGCTATTGAAGCGGTTGAGCAGGACCTGGCCGGGCATGACCGGGTCGTGACGCTGAAGTTGGCCTAGCGCTGAGCAGGTGGGTGGTGCAGCCACCAGAACACCTCTGGTGGATAAGCTGGCGCCAGGTCTGCATCCCACTGAAATTCACTGATGTTGGTGTTTAGATAGCTGCGTAGTTGCTGGTCTCGCTGGTTGAGTTCAGTCTCTTCTTCCTGATCCCACAGCTTCAGGTCACGCGCATCGGCACGCACATGCTCCAGAACGCTGCGGTGGCGTAGCTCCAACCCCAGGTAATCGGCCCCGCGTCGTGGGTTCTGGCGGAGCTCTTCCACAAAATTACGCAGATCGCGCAGGCGGGCGTGCTTTTCGCGCGTCAATTTTTCTTCGTAGTGCACGCGCCAGGCGTTGCAGATGCGTTCGTATTCCTGACGAGCAGCCTGCACCTGGCTCTGCTGTGCCGTGCTCAGCAACCCAGGCAGCGCTTCCAGTCGGTGCAGTGTAAAGCGCAGCGATCCCAGCGTCATGCGCGGCAGGTTGGGCGCCGTGGCGCCGTAGAGGTCGCTGCCGCGCAGGTAGCCATCCAGGCTGGCGAGCATGGCATCCAGAAGTTTCAGGTCGCCAGCGGGATCGTAGCTCATCGCTTGTAGCGCTTCAGGTTCTGGAAGCTGGGGTTGCCCTGCACCTCGCTCAGGCGTTTCTGGGCATCTTTGGCATACCATTCGGTGATGAAACGACCATCTGCGTCCGTGTAGGAGACGGTTGGCGGAAAGCCCAGGATTTCGGCCACGCCGCGCACAAAGGGCACGGACTCCTCTTGCATACGCAGGATGAACACCCGCGTGGGTTCGTATTCCAGCTCGACAGCCTTACCATCCCATTCCCCAACCAGCCGAAAAGGCGGCTCCGCATGCACGCAGGTAAAGTACACATCGTTGATGCGGTTCTGCCAGAAGGTGTGGTTAACCCGCTCGCTGATCAGGTAGGGGCGCCCTTTTTCCGGTTCACGGTAAAACCAGGTTGTTGCATTGGTTGCCATTGCACCAGGTATCCTCTAGTTCGGGTACTGATCGCCTAACGTTCTTGTGTGTAATGATACCAGAGGCACCGGGGGTTGGCGAGCGACTCAGAGCGCTTCGGCACGGGCCAGGCGCAGCACATTCAGGATGCCCTGTGCCATATGCTGGGCGGTGTAGTGCTGTGTTGCCAACCAGTGACGGCGCATCCGGTTGCGCTCTGAGTGCATCCGGGGGCGGGCCAGCAATTGGGTGAGCAAGCCATCGACGCTGCCAAAGGGGGCGGTGTGGCCAATTTCGGGCAAAATTCCAACCTGGCTTCCGTAGACATCGGTGCCGCAAGCCAGGGCTTGCAGCGCCTCCAGCCCAAACATCTCGTGTTGAGAGGTCAACAGGAAAAAGCTGGCCTCTTGGTAGAAGGCAGGCAGTTTTTCGTATGGCACATGGCCATGAAAGACCACGCGATCCGCAATATTGAGGCGCTCTGCCAGGACTTCCAGCGGTTCGCGCAGCACGCCCTCACCCACCAGGTCCAGCTGTGCCCCTGGGATGCGCGCGATGAGCTTCAGCAGGATGTCCTGGCGCTTGACCGGCACCAGCGGCCCCACATGGATAAACTCACGCGGGCGCTGGTCCACTTCGGGCAGGTGGAAGTGCGTTACATCCACCCCAAAAGGCACCACATACACCCGGTTATGGCTGTTGAGCTTGGCCAACCGGAGGTGATAGTGGGTCAGATCAGCAGCGTAGCGACTGGGGGCAATGAGCAAAGTGGCATTGCTGAGCACCTCGGTGACCAAAGTGGCTGCTTCGGGGTCCAGTTGCCAGCCAAAGCGGATCTCCTGAAGGCCCACCAGATCGGCTTCGGCCAGGCTGACCCACGGCTGGGCACCCCCCAGCGCTTCCCCGATCCTGGGTCGCCAGATAGCCGCTGAGGTGGGCGCTATCGGCATAAAGGCATCAAAGGGCAGGGTGTGGTGATGGCGCTTGACCTCGGCAAAAACGCTCTGGGCTAACTCCGGCAAGGCCTCGGCTGGGAGGGGATCGCCGGATAGGCCCAACGGGAAGACATAGGCGCCGTATAGTTCGTACGCCGCCGATTCCGGCGGGTAGTGCAGGGGGAATACTCGCACGGAATGCTGCTGTTCCCAGGCGCGCAACAAATCCTGATACACCGGGATCGTCCAGTCGTCCTCGTGGCGTCCGACCTGGGTCAAGAACAGACCAATCTTCATACTGGGGCAGGACCTCCAGCCCGCATTGTGTGCTGCAAGCGTGCCCAGCCTTGCGCAAACCAGCCCAGCAAGCAGCCCTCGCTGAGGAGCAAGGCCCAGGCGGCGCCGGTTGCGCCCCAGTGCCAGGTCAGCGCGGCGGTGAACAAGGCTTGCAGGGCAAGCTCAGGGCCAGGCGGCGGTTGGCGTCTGCTTCGCCACCGCGTGCATAGAGTAGCGTCATGATGAGTTGACGCAGCAGAAATGGCAAGCTGGCCAGGCCCAGGATCGGCAAAAGCTGGCCGGCTTGCGTATAAGCTGGCCCCAGCAACCGCTCCACCAACCAGGCGCCCAGCAAAATCAGGGCCATCCCACTCAGCAGACCATACCCCAGCACCAGCAAACCCATGCGCCAGGTGAGCCGCCGTAGGGCATCATCGTTCCAGGAAAGGGCGGCCACCGCAGGGAACAGCGCCACGAACAGCGCGAGCGGGGGCAAGCGCACGGCCTCCAGAAAACGATAGGCTGCTGCAAACCAACCCGTGACCTCTGCCCCGGCAATCGCCTGCACCACCAGCGTAAAGGATCGAAGTTGGAGCATAGCCAGCACCCCGCCCACCGCGAAAGGCAAGGCCACCCGCAACAGCGATTGCCCGGTTGGCAGGGGCAGGGCGGGTGGCTGTGGGGGGTGCTGCCAGCGCCACCACAGCCAGGCCAGCAGCAGTTGCAGCGCATCCACGGCCACCAACCCGGCCAGCACGGTCACCAGGCCACCGCCCCGGCTCAGGATGAGCACGCTCACGCACACCTGCCCGCCCAGCAGGCCCCAGTTCAACAGCGTAATCGGCAGCATCGTTTCCCAGGCCCGCCATAGCGCTGTATAGACGCCAAACAGGGTATCAATCAGGATCATCAAGGCCGCCAGGCGCAAACCCGTTACGCTGGCAGCATCGCGGAAGAGCCACCCTGCCACCAGCCACACCACCCCCACCAGGCCACCAGCCACCCACAGCCGCAAACGCACGGCCTGCGCCAGATAGGCCATGGTCTGGCTACGATCGCGCGCAATCTCCCGCGTGAGGAGCGTAGCCAGACCGGCATCAGCCAGCAGCGTTAGCGGCAGGACCAGCGCCATGATGCTGGCATAGCGGCCAAAGTCGGCGCTACCCAGGCCCCGCGCCAGGCTGATGACCAGCAGAAAAGCCAGGAGGGCGCTACCGCCGTTCCCCAGCACCAAGATAAGCGTATTTGCCGTCAGACGCCTGAACATAACTTTCAATATATCTCATTTGAGACCGCAACGCGGTATGATTGCCCGCCAAAGTGATGAGAGAGGATTCCGAGGATGATTGAACTGTGGGAGCTGTTCCGCCTGATGTTCAAAGTGGGCCTCTATGCATATGGCGGTGGCCCGGCGATGCTGCCTGTGATGCAGGCCGAAGTGGTGGAGGGGCAAGGCTGGGTGAGCGATGCGGATTTCCGAACCGCGATGGCGATGAGCTATTCCCTGCCAGGGCCCGTGGCTCCGCAACTGGCTTTGTGGGTGGGGTGGCGCGTGGCAGGGTGGCCAGGGGCAGTCCTGGCCTCTTTTGCCGTTGTGCTGCCGGGCTTATTGCTGATGTCCGTCTTTATGACCTTTTTCTGGTCCAGTGCGCAAACGGCCTGGCTCAAAGGTGCGGCCAAAGGCGCGGGCATCGCCGTGATTGGCCTGCTGGCCTATGTAACCTATGACCAGGCTTTTAAGCTTTTTGCGCGCGGCACAGGCGGCTGGGTGGCCGGAGTCACCCAGCATCTTGACTGGGTGATCATCGCTGTGCTGAGCTTTGCACTGGTGTTGTGGCGCCCCACCCTGATGATGCCGCTCACGATTGCGGCGGCGGCCCTGTATGGCGCGTTGTTTATCCGCTAAGGGGGCCTAGTTGCAACGCGCCAACTGCGTAAGGGCTTCGTTCAGGACCTCGCGAACGGCTGCGTGATCTTCGGCCTCGGGGTTGATGTAGAGGTAGTGGCGCAAAGATCGGCTGGCAGGGCCCCACTGGCGGAGTTGCGCCTGAAGGATACCGATATCCCGCTTCAGTTCCAGGTGTTCGGGCAGCAGGCTATGTTGCAGGTGCAACACGCGCAAAAGCTGCTGGGTTTCATCACGATAAAGGTAAATCTGGCGCAGGTTGTTCAACAGCCGCAGCAGGACCATGCGCGGCGCCTGGGGCAACAACAGGTCTGGCGGCAAGGTGTTTTCCGAGGGCAGGTGATGGCGGGCCAGCAAGTGGCATTCTGCCGCATCCAGCACAATCCCGCCGTTAAAGGCGTCCAGGTACAAGCTATGGTGAGGGGTATCGTAGCCCACCAAAAAGTGCCCTGGCAGGCCCACACCATAGCTGGCCAACCCCAGGCGGCGCGTCACGGCCATAAACAGGATTGAAAGCGTGATGGGTATCCCGGTTCGGTGCTGAAGAACCTCGTTCAGGAAGCTGTTACGCGGGTCGTAGTAGTTCTCTACATTGCCCCGAAAGCCTTCCTCGTCAAAAAGGATGTCTGCGCTGCGGCGGAGCTTCGCGATGGCATCATCAGTTGGGCGCAGGCGGCTTTCGATGCGGCGTGCATAGCGTTCGATTTGCCCCAGGAGGGATTCAACCTGGAGGCCGGGGTAGTTAATTTCTTTGGCAAGCACCAGGCTTGCGTGCTCCAACGGTAGGGCGTCTAGGTGGACCGCCAATTTAGAGATGAGCATTCCATTGATCCCACTTACTTCTATAGTTCACTCTAGCACACCTGGTGCCAAGCCATCGCGCGGGGGCCGTAAACTCTAAATTAGCATTAACCTGAAAGGCACCAGGCAACAAAAAACCAGCCGTTAAGCTGGTTGTGGAAGGCGTACCTGCAGGGATTCGAACCCCGGACCCCTTGTTCCGTAGACAAGTGCTCTATCCACTGAGCTACAGGTACATGAGCGTGCTTAACAGTCTAGCAAACCTTGCGGGCCTGTCAAGATGAAATCTCCGCGTACGAGGCAGTCGCTTGCTAAAACCGGGCAGAGTGCGTAAACTCAGCAGGCAGAAAGCGCATCAAGGGAAGCGGCTCGCATGGAAAAACGAACGGTTTGGAACCTGCCCACTGTCCTTTATCAGTCCCTGGCTAGCTATGAGGAATCCCGCCCGGTCGCGCTCATTACCGCGTTGGACCGCTGGGCACGGGTGCAGGATCAACTGAACCTGCCGATTGTGGTTCAGGCAGAGCCAGAACGGACTGACTATGCCTTTTTGCAATATCTGGCGCAGCATGTTCCCTCCACGGTCGAGGTCATCTATGCGGTCGGGGGGGCGCCGCAGGTGATGGCGGGTAAAGTGGTGGCGTATGAAAAACGACCTCCCCTTGATCATCATCCCAACAGAGCTGGACTCGGACCAGATTTTTGAGCCGCACGTCGAGACCATGACCGAAGGCATTTTAAATGACGTGGAATTGGGCGCCGCGCAACGGGTTGTGGTTGACCTGGAGGTAATCGCGGCGGCGGACCTGCATCAGCGTGCCGGGATGGTGGCTGATATGCTGGCCATCGTGACGGGCCTGCTGGACTGGCGCTATGCAGTCAAGATGGAAAAGAATGCGCTGGCCCATCCCTTTATGCCCTGGGCGGCGGGTGTGGCAGCCGGGATTGCTTCGCAAACCTTGAAGATTGCGCCGCAAATTGGCGAAGGAGACCCGGAAGCTCTGCGTACCCTGCTCGACCTGACGGCGCTGTCTGTGCAACTGGCCAACCAACTGGGCCACGACCGCCACCAGGAAGGCACCGAACACTACCTGGCCTTTGCGCTGGAAAACCAGGGCGTGCATTATGCCTCGCATGCCGAATGCCTGGCGCCGGGCATTTTGCTCACTTCGGCCCTGCATGGCCAGGACCCCGCAGCCCTGCGCGAGGCGCTCCTGAAGGCTGGGGTACGCCTGGATGTGTTGCGCCCGGTGGATTTGCAGCAGGCGCTTAATAACCTGCCAAACTTCGTGGAGACGAATGGCCTGCCGCACGGCATCGCCCATGACATTGACCCCTATAGCGACATGGTCAAGAACGCGTTGGCCACCGCACAATTGAGCCTGGAAACAGGCGGTTGGGCCGTGGCGCAACCCACAGCCCCGGCTGCGGCTGGCGCCACCAGCAGTGTGCCCTCCCCAGAGGATACCGAACCCGGCCCACCCCCCGCAGAAGAAAGCAACCCGGCCTGATGCGCATTTGCGGCATGGATGAAGCCGGGCGCGGTCCGGTGGCGGGGCCGCTTGTGGCGGCGGCGGTGGTGGTGGATGAGGCCAGCCCAGAACTCGATGCCCGCGATGGCAAGACCATTGCAGCCAAAAAGCGCTTGGTCTGGGCGGAACGCCTGCGCGGCGAAGTGGACCAGGTTGAATATGCCCTGATCAGCGTGGAGGAGATCAACGAGCACGGCCTGGGTTGGGCGAACAAAGAGGTTTTTCGTCGCCTGATCGAGAAGATCGACGCTGATCAATACATTGTGGATGGCAACCTTAAGTTTGGCGACATGCTTGGGGAAAAAGGTGCGCGGGTGCAGTGTGTCGTGCGTGCCGACCAGCACATAAAAGTGGTTTCTGCCGCTTCGATCCTCGCCAAGACCCATCGCGATCAGCTCATGCTGGCCTTGCACGAACAATACCCGGATTATGCCTGGCAACAGAACAAGGGCTACCCCACCCGCGCCCATATTCAAGCCCTCAATCGCCTGGGGCCAACCCCCTATCATCGCGACAAAGCCTACAGCACCGTAAAAAAAAATCTTGACGCGGGCGCTCCCCCTATTACCAACCCCTCGAACCTGCCGCGCCAGATGCGCCTGCCGATTGAGCTGGGCTAGCTGCCCTGGCGCAGGTTGTCCAGGGTATGTTGCAGATCCGGCGGGAGCGCGCTTCGATCGCCAAGGGTGTGTTGGTGGCGGGATGTGAGAAGCGCAGTTGTTGCGCGTGCAAAAAAACCGCTTGAGCTTGAGCGAGGGCTTGCGCCGTCCGTAGACCGTGTCGCCCACCACCGGATGACCGATCAGGGCCAGGTGTACCCGAATCTGATGGGTGCGCCCTGTTTCCGGGCGAACTTCCAGCAAGCTATGGTTGGGGAAGGTTCCAGGGTGCGGAACACAGAGACTGCCGAGCGCCCATCGCGGGTGGCGGCCATCTTTTTGCGCTGCCGGGGGTCGCGGCCCATCGGGGCGTCAATCCTGCCTGTTTCAGAAGGGGGTGCGCCTTCCACCAGCGCCAGGTAGACCTTCTCCACGCTCCGCGCCTGGAATTGCGCCATTAGCGCAGCCTGACTGGTTGCGTTGAGCGCCACCAGGATGACCCCAGAGGTGTCTTTATCCAGCCGATGCACGATCCCGGCGCGTTCTGGCTCGCCTACGCTGGCCACCTGGGGATAGCGGGCCAGAAGGGCGTTCACCAGGGTGCCGCTGATGTTGCCATCGCCAGGGTGCACCACCATGCCCGCTGCTTTGTTGATCACCACCAGGTGCTCATCTTCGTAGAGCACCTCCAGCGGGAGCGCTTCGGGCAGCACTTCGCCAGCCGTGGGCATGGCTTCGGGCAGGCGTGCGCGCACGCGCGACCCTGCTTCCAACCGGGTAGAGGGTTTGGCGGGCTGATCATCAACCGAAGCAGCGCCCGCACGGATGAGCTGCTGCACCTGCGCCCGCGAGCACTGTGGCAGCACTTCCGCCAGGAACTTATCCAGCCGTTCCCCGGCAGCATCCTCCTCAATCAGAAAGTCATGGTCCATCAGGGGTGGTGTTTCCATAGATCCATCATAGCGGAAAAACTACCCACCTAGCTAGTTGCACTTCCCCGGCAGGCTGCTTTAATGAAAAAGGTTGTTGCGATGGATGCTGATTACTTCAATTCGTTGAGCTGTTTAAGGAGATTGCCTGCGTGCAACCGACCAATCTGTACACCTTGCCACTGAGCCGCCCTGTTGACCCCTATGAACTGACCGCCGCGCTGGTTAACATCGCCCTGGTAGACCCGGCTGTGATCCTGGCTACAGAAGACCCACAGCGCGCTGCCTTGCCCACGCCAGGAACGCGGGTGGTGGGGTTTCTTTACCCCGGGTCGGGCGAATACCCTCAACTGCTGGACCTGATCTGGCTGAGCGCAGCACAAGCGTATGACGGCGCTGGCGAACGTGCCTGGGCCGAAGCCCTTTGCACTGAGCTGGAGTGTTATGCGCTGGTGGCTGCTGATGACGCCCCGGATGACCCTTTCCAATACCTGGAAATTGCCCCCGATGGGAGCACAAGCCGCGTGGCGCTGGACCCGCAAGCCGTTGATAACGGAGAAATCCTGATCGCCACGCGGTTTTAGGACGGGCTAAAATTCCTGCCAATCGCGCATGAGGGCTGCCACCAGCGCCGTGCGGCGTGTCAGGCTGCGGATCAGGATATGCTCGTGTTGGGCGTGCATCCCAGCACCATGGGCGCCCAGGCCATCCAACACGGGCATCCCCGTCGCGGCAATGAAGTTGCCATCGCTAGCCCCACCAGCACTGTCTTCGTAGAGCGTCATGCCAATGCCTTCTGCGATGCGCCGCGCCTGGGCCACGGTGGCTTCCATGCGGGCGTTGCGCTCCATCGGTGGGCGATTGATGCTGCCTGTAATTTCCAGAGTGCTGCCTGGTAGCATGGGTTCTAAACTGCGGATGGCTGCGTCAACGCGGTCGGCTTCGCTCTGGTAGAAGAAGCGCACATCGACTTCGCAGCGGGCTTCGGCGGGGATGACGTTGCTGGCGGTGCCTCCCTGGACCTGGGTCACGCTGACTGAAGTGCCTGGCGCAGGGCGTTCAAGCTATGTAGCGCGATTGTCTGGTGGGCCAGTTCCACCACGGCATTCACCCCTTCTTCTGGCGCGGCCCCCGCGTGGGAGGCCTTCCCCCGGGCGGTGATAGTGTAGTTGCCGATGCCCTTGCGCCAGGTCTTAAGCCCTTCGTTATCCTGGGCGGCGGGTTCCATCACCAGGGTCAGGGCGCATTCAGCGGCAGTCTCCAGGATGATCTGGCGGCTGTGATGGCTGCCGGTTTCCTCATCGGTCGTCACCATCATGTAGATGGGGCGTTGTGGCATCTGGCCCAGCACTTGCAAGGCGCGGATGGCTTCGATAGCAATCACAATGCCCGCTTTCATGTCCAGCGCGCCTGGCCCATAAAAGCGGTCTTCATCCTGGCGGATAGGTACCTGATCTGGAAGCGTGCCGACTGGCCAGACGGTATCCATGTGGCAGAGCAGCAGGATGGGGCGCCCTGGGGCATTGGGGCTCCAGATGCCCATCAAGATGTCGCCCACGGTGGCAGCAGGTAGCGCCGGAGGTTTGCGCGGCGGTCTGACATCTGCGCCTGCACAAAGCGCCCCAGGGCATCAACCCGGGGTTTGTCATGCGAGGGCGATTCAAACTCAACCAGCTTTCGCAAGAGGTCCAGCATGGGCGGCGTACGGTCATCAAAGTAAGTGTTCCAGTCCTTAAACATACGTCCTTTGCCTCTGTGGGGGGCCCTGAGGGTCCCGATTGTTGCCAAGCATAGCCTGAATTCCCGCTTGCGCCCATTTCGGGTGTTCATTACGCTACAATAGTCTAGGGGAGTCACTCCCCTGGATGTATGCTGTCTGAAATATTGAGGGTGTATGGGAAAGAAGAAAAACAAGCCGATCCTGGGGCGCGATGACCTGGTGATGTTGGTCAAGGCCTCTCCTGCAGGCGTGTTGCGGCGGTATGAACTGTACGCGCTCTGGCGGATGGTCAACGAATCAATTCAGGAAGCGCGCGGCCTGGGGTTGGTAGCCACAATCAATGACCTAGTCTATGATCCAGATCGGTTGGAGCGCCCAGCAGCCGAAGCCGTGGCCGAAAACGGCGCTGGGACGGGCCTGCCCAGCTTTGCGCGCTGGGTTCACGAGTTGCTGAGCGCAGCGCAGGCGCCGGCTGTGCCGCTGGAAGACCTCAAAAAACAAATTGGAGATTACTTTAGCCCGCGCCTGATGGACCCGGTCGAGGTCGCAGAATTGGGTATCGAAAGCCTGACCCTGCGCCTCTTTGAACCTTTCATGTGTGGTTCTATCTGCGTACCGAGTCTGGCGAAGCCGTCTATGACTATGCTCTGGCGGAGGCCGAACGCCTCCACGAAGCCGCCTGGCAGGCAGTCGCGGAGTGGGCTGGGCCAGAGTTGCGCGAGGGCGCGCGCCTGACCGGCCAGGAACCGCCCAAAACGCAAGCCCTGGCGCGGCTCTACTCGCGTCACCAGCTAGAAAACGCGCTGGCTTTGCCGCTACGCGTGCTGCGGTTGCTGCTCCAGCAAGAAAAGATGGAGCACCGCCTTTGCCCGGATGGAGTGGTGCGTTTTCGGGCGCAAGACGTGCACCAGTTACGCGATAATCCCGCTCGTTTGCAGGATGTCGAGGATGAGTTCGAACTGACTTCGCACCAGTTGCGCTTGCTGACAGACCTGAAGCTGAACTACCTGCGGACGCACCTCCATAACGCCGGGGTTAAGCCGACCGGCTCTCGCGGGCAGGGGCATAACGAAACCCTGTGGTATCGCTGGGGCGATGTGCGCCAGGTTTTCTGGCCAGATGGCGACCATCCCAACATCGCGGATATTGAGCTTATCGAAGAAACGGGTGGTTCTGGGCGGGCCTGGTGGAGCGACCAACTAACGGCCCTGCACGATGAAATTGAGGACAAAAAGCGCAAGCGGCGCGATGCCCGCGACCGCCGCCGCCAGGAGATGCGCGAGCAACGTGCTCAACTCCGCGCCCAGATGATCGATAACTTCCCTAGCTGGCTGCGCGACCCTGAATTTGAGCAAACCGCGTTCATCCACGTAGGGCCAACCAACTCTGGCAAAACGCACGATGCCCTGGTGGAGCTATCCAAAACGGAGAGCGGTTGGTACCTGGCGCCCTTGCGCTTGCTGGCACGCGAGGTCTTCGAGAAGCTGAACCGGATGGGCGTCTATTGCTCCCTGTTAACAGGTGAAGAGCGCATCGACGTCCCCGGCGCAACCTTCACCGCCGCCACCGTAGAGATGTTCAACCCCCTGCATAGCGGGGATTGCGTGGTGGTGGACGAAGCGCACCTGGTGGGCGATGATCAACGCGGTTGGGCCTGGACGCAAGCCCTCGTCCGCGCCGAGGCGCCCCAATTGCGCGTGATTACGGCCCCGCATGGCCTGAACCTGCTCACCCGTATCTTTGAAAATACGGGCGTCGAAACCCAGGTGCTCCATCATCAGCGGATGGTGCCGCTGGAGGTTGCCGACCGCCCCTGGGACCTCTCCCATCTGCCCCCTCGCACGATCCTGGTGGCCTTCACCCGGCGCGATGTGCTGCGCCTGAAGTACGAACTGCAACAGATGGGCCGTAGCGTGGCGGTGGTCTATGGCGCGTTGCCGCCAGAAGTTCGCCTGAAGCAAGCCGAGCGCTTTGCACGGGGCGAGGTCGAAATCTGCGTGGCCACCGATGCGGTTGGCATGGGGCTCAACCTCCCGGCAGATAATGTGGTGTTTTCTACGCTGCGCAAGTTCGATGGCAAGCAACGCCGCCGCCTGGAGGCGTCTGAGCTTCAGCAGATTGCAGGCCGAGCCGGGCGTTTTGGCATGTCGGAGCGCGGCCTGGTGAACGGCATCAACAAGGGAATCCTGGATGAAGTCCGCAAGTTGATGAACCAGCCCATCCCGGATGTTGGTGCGGCTCGCCTGGCGCCGCGCACAGATGAAATCGAGCTGCTGGAAGGCGATCTGGTGGAGCGGCTCATCACCTGGCAGAAGCTCAACGCCATCCCTGACGACCTGCGCGGGATTGTTACCTCCACTGAAATGGATGACCGCATTGAGTTGGCGCGCTTCTTGAGCTACGAGGACCTTTTTAAGCTGGGCGTGGATCGTGCGCTGACGCTGGTCAATGCGCCCGTTCGCAGCGAAAGCCAGGAATACTGGGTGGAGTGCGCCACCGCCATCCTGGAAGATACCGAACTGCCCCAGCCGCCACCCTCGCTAACGCGCATCAGCGAAGGGGCCAGCCTCAAACGGGCCGAAGCGGTGATCGCCTGCATTGACATTTACCTGTGGCTGGCCTATCGCCAACCCTTCCAACATCTGGTGCAGGATGTACAACCGATTATGCTGCAACGCGAAGCGCTCATCCGCGAAATGGATCTGGCGCTCATGAAGAAGTTCGACCCGAACGCCTCGCGCGGGCGTAGCGGCACCTGGAACGAGTACTTCTAGGCCAAGTCAGACTCGCTTTTTTGTTCTAGTGCTGGTAGACTTGAAGTAAGCAAGTGTCAGGGGGTTCCATTGGCAAACCAGGCGCTCTATCTCAAGTGGCGGCCTCAGGCCTTCGATGAGATGATTGGGCAAGAGCACATCGTGCAAACCCTGCGCAATGCCCTGCGACAGGAGCGTATTCGCCATGCATATCTGTTCAGCGGGCCGCGTGGCACGGGCAAAACCTCCTCGGCGCGTTTGCTGGCCAAGGCCGTCAATTGCCTGGAGCCCAACCCGAACCGCCGCCCCTGTAACGCCTGCCACACCTGCCAGATGGTCAACGAAGGGCGTTTTCTGGACCTCATCGAAATTGACGCGGCCTCGCACACCGGGGTTGATGATGTGCGCGACCTGCGCGAGAAGATCGCGTTTGCGCCCACAGAGGGCCGCTACAAGGTCTACATTATTGACGAAGTGCATCGTTTTTCGGCGGCTGCCTTCGATGCCCTGCTAAAAACCCTGGAAGAACCCCCTGCCCATGCGATTTTCGTCCTGGCCACCACCGAAATAGATAAAGTGCCCGCCACGATCAAGAGCCGCTGTTTGCTCTTTGAATTTCGGCGTGTTTCGCTACGCCAGGTGATGGAACGCCTACAAATGATCTGCGATGATGAGTCGATCTCCATCGAACCGGCGGCGCTGGAACTCATCGCACGGCAGGGGACCGGCAGCGTGCGCGATAGCATCAGCTTGCTGGATCAGGTCATTGCTGATCCCGAACAGCATATTTCCCTGGAACTTGCCCAGCGGATGTTGGGGGCGGTGGGCAGCCAGGCCGTCATCCATCTGGCGCAGGCGATTTTCGAGCGCGATGCCCCCCTGGGCCTGGACATCCTGAACGAAGCGCTGGATATGGGCGCTGACCCACGCCAATTCGCGCAACAGGTGGTCGAGCACCTGCGGAATGTGTTGCTGGTGCAGATCGGCGGACGGGCGGTGGTGGATGCCTCCGACGAAATGCGCGATATCCTGGCGGACCAGGCCGTGCTGGCGGAACGTGCGCTGTTGATGCGTGCTGTCCGTGCCTTTAATGGCGCGGTAGCGGAACTGCGCGGCGGTTGGCAACCCCAGTTGCCGCTTGAGCTGGCCTTGCTAGAAAGCGTTGATACGCCCGTGGTTGCCCCTGTTCAGGACCCAGCCCGGTTCGGCGTGCCGAAACACCTCGCCCGCAGCCGCAAGAACGCTGTGCCCGCCCCACTGCCGCTGCCTGCTGTGGCTCCGCCGCAAGGCGCACCGGGCGTCGCTGCGGATTTGCCCGTGCTCGCCCAGTGGGATGAGGTCGTCAATTACATTAAAAGCGCCCTGCGCTCCGCTTCGATTTCTGGCCTGATCGACCATGCCCAGCCACAACGCTTTCAGCAGGGCGTGCTTTACCTGAGCGCCGAAAACGACTTCTTCCGGACGCGGTTGGAAAAAGCCCGGGAGGATCTCCTGGCGGCGCTGCTGGCCGTCTTTGGCCAGCCTGTGCAGGTCAAAATCGAGATAGGTAGCGTGGGGCAGCGCCCTAACCGCCCAGGGGGATGATTTGCTTGATGAAGCGATGAGCCTGGGAGCAGAAATCACTGAGTTGGATTGAGGAAGAGGAAGGATTACGCAACTATGGTCAAGAAGATGAAGCCGAAGGGCACCTCTCGGAAGCCAGCTGGCGGGGGCGGCATGGGCAACCCCAACGCGATGATGGCCCAGCTCCAAAAAATGCAGGACGACATGGCCGAAGCCCAGAAGCAGCTCGAAACCGAAACGCTGGAAGTGAGCGTGGGCGGCGGCGCGATTAGTGTGGTCGTAACAGGCCACCAGCGTATACAGTCCATTCAGATCAATAAAGAAGCAATTGATCTGGAAGACGAAGAATGGCTGGAAGACCTCCAGGACCTGTTGGTAGCAGCCTTTAACCAGGCTATTGAGCAGTCGCAGGCCATGGCCACCGAGCGGATGGAAGCCATCACCGGTGGTTTGGGCGGAGGTCTACCCGGTGGGCTAGGTGGGTTGCTCGGCTAATGCGCCGCCTGATCCTTAGCTGGCTGGTCAACGCAGTGAGCTTGTTTGTGGTGGCCAGCGTGCTGCCGGGGGTTACGCTCGCTGAGGGGATCACTACCCTGCTGCTGGTGGCGTTGCTCATCGGGCTGATCAACGCTGTGCTACGCCCGTTGCTCTATTTTGCCAGTTGCGGCCTGATTGTATTAACGCTGGGGTTGATTATCCCCATCTTGAATGCGCTCTTGCTGCTGCTGGCGGATCGGCTGGCTGGGGATCGTTTTGAAATCGCTGGGATTGGTTGGGCCATCATCGCCGCGCTGATGATGGGCGTCATTAATGCCGTACTGACGCAGATTTTGGCGCCAGAAAAAGAGAAGAAAGACAAGGACAAAGGGCCATATGTCATTAACGCCCGTTAACCGCAGCTTGCCGCCCAGCATCCAAAAAACCATTGAGGCGTTTTCGCGCTTGCCAGGCATTGGGCCGAAGTCTGCTTCGCGGCTCGCCTACTACCTGCTCCGTTCCCCGGATGAGGTAGCCCTGAGCCTGGCGGCTGCCCTGACCGACCTCAAGCAAAACACGCGCTTTTGCAGCATTTGCTTTAATATTACCGAGCAGCCCATCTGTGCGATCTGCGCAGACGAGCGCCGCGATCGCGACAAGGTGGTGGTAGTGGAAGAACCGTTAGACCTGGTGGCGATGGAGCGTACCAGGGCATATAACGGGCGCTACCATGTTCTGCACGGCGCGATCCGCCCGGTCGAGGGGATCGGTCCAGATGATCTCAAAATTCGGGAGCTGGTTGCACGAATTCCGGCAGAAGGCATCCTTGAAGTCATCATCGCCACCAATCCCAGTACCGAAGGCGAAGCAACCGCGTTCACGGTGCAGCGTTACCTCGAAGGGCTGGGCGTGCGTATCACCCGCCTGGCGCGTGGTCTGCCCACAGGGAGCGACCTGGAGTATGTAGACTCTCTCACGCTCACCCGTGCTCTGCAGGGCCGCTACGACCTCTCTTAAATCTCGTTTGGCTTGGCTCGCCCCCAAATCCAAAGTTTCCCTTGAGGACCCTTTCAAAGATGGAGTAAGCTGCTCGCTACTAAATTGGGCAGCTCAAGAAACTGAGCATAAGAAGCGAGGACGCTGAAGCACGCTAGGTGGTTAGGGGGTAGAAACACCCTCCTACAAACGATCGCTGCCGTGCTCACCAACGCAAGTTTAACCCAATTTAATCCAAAATCTTAAATCCCCCTTGACGGCAAAACAGGGTGGGAGTAATATATTTTTTACGACGTCAACGAAGATCAAACTTCGGTGGGGTTGAGAAAACCGAGCGAAGGAGGAGGCGCGCACGCTGAGAGCAGCAAGCAGCTCAGGTGGTTAAGGGGGAGGGAAAGCCAGCCCCCGGTAAAGAGGACCACTGCCGTGCCCGCCGCCGCGCGAGAAAGCTCCGCGGCGTTTTTGATGCGAGGTTTGCACCTTAACAGCAGAATAGTGGTAAACAGCAAGTGCGTGCAACAAAAGCAAGAACCCAGCGTGCTCAGCTCTGCGGAGTGGAGCGCGAACAAATTCTGATGAAGAGTTTGATCCTGGCTCAGGATGAACGCTGGCGGCGTGCCTAATACATGCAAGTCGAACGCTAGGTAGCAATACTTAGAGTGGCGTCCGGGTGAGTAACACGTAGCTGACCTGCCCTCCGCAGGAGGATAACCCCGCGAAAGCGGGGCTAATACTGCGTACGCTCGTGGGGTTCAGAAGCCTGCGAGGAAAGCTTTGGCGGCGGAGGAGGGGGCTGCGTTCCATCAGCTAGTTGGTGCGGTAACGGCGTACCAAGGCAACGACGGATAGGGGACCTGAGAGGGTGACCCCCCACACTGGTACTGACACACGGACCAGACTCCTACGGGAGGCAGCAGTAAGGAATATTGCGCAATGGGCGAAAGCCTGACGCAGCAACGCCGCGTGCGGGAAGAAGGGCTTCGGCTCGTAAACCGCTTTTCTGTGGGAAGAGCAAGGACGGTACCACAGGAATAAGTCTCGGCTAACTACGTGCCAGCAGCCGCGGTAAAACGTAGGAGGCAAGCGTTATCCGGATTTACTGGGCGTAAAGCGCGTGCAGGCGGCCTGTTAAGTCGTGCGTGAAAGCTCCCTGGCTCAACCGGGAGAGGTCGTGCGATACTGGCAGGCTAGAGACAGGGAGAGGCGAGTGGAATTCCGGGTGTAGTGGTGAAATGCGTAGAGATCCGGAGGAACACCAGTGGCGAAGGCGGCTCGCTGGCCCTGCTCTGACGCTCAGACGCGAAAGCGTGGGGAGCGAACGGGATTAGAAACCCCGGTAGTCCACGCCGTAAACGATGCTGACTAGGCGTTGAGGGTAACCACCCGCAGTGCCGAAGCCAACGCGATAAGTCAGCCGCCTGGGGACTACGACCGCAAGGTTAAAACTCAAAGGAATTGACGGGGGCCCGCACAAGCAGCGGAGCGTGTGGTTTAATTCGAGGCTACACGAAGAACCTTACCTGGGCTTGACATACAGGTGGTAGTGAACCGAAAGGGGAACGACCCTCGGGAGCCTGTACAGGTGCTGCATGGCTGTCGTCAGCTCGTGTCGTGAGATGTTCGGTTAAGTCCGGTAACGAGCGCAACCCTCGGGGTTAGTTACAAGTGTCTAACCCGACTGCCCGGTTCAACTGGGAGGAAGGTGGGGATGATGTCAAGTCAGCATGGCCTTTATGTCCAGGGCTACACACACGCTACAATGGCCGGTACAATAGGTTGCCAAGCCGCGAGGCGGAGCCAATCCAGGAAAACCGGTCTCAGTTCGGATTGCAGGCTGCAACTCGCCTGCATGAAGTCGGAGTTGCTAGTAAACGCAGGTCAGCCATACTGCGTTGAATACGTTCCCGGGCCTTGTACACACCGCCCGTCACGTCATGGGAGCTGGTCACGCCTGAAGTCGGTGGGCTAACCGCAAGGAGGCAGCCGCCTAGGGCAGGGCTGGTGACTGGGACGAAGTCGTAACAAGGTAGCTGTAGCGGAAGCTGCGGCTGGATCACCTCCTTTCTAAGGCTGGCTGAGCGCTCACGCGCCAGCCGCAAGCAGGCCAGGACTGTTTACCACTATTGTGCGGTTGAGAGGTCAACCGTGCGCCAGCTGGAGAGGGAATGTAGCTCAGCTGGTTAGAGCACTCGCCTGATAAGCGAGAGGTCACAGGTTCGAGTCCTGTCATTCCCATGTGGGCGGGGACATAGCTCAGCTGGGAGAGCGCCTGCTTTGCAAGCAGGAAGTCAGGGGTTCGAGTCCCCTTGTCTCCACAACCTGGAGGTTGACAGGCGGTTAGGGGTCTGGTAAGCTTTCAGGTAAGCAAGACCCTATCAAGAGGAGCACGCGAATTTGGGCAGCACGGCCATAACAAGACGCAGGAGCAACGGCAGCTAGGGCGGCAAGTCCTGGCCCTGTCGGATGGACAAGACTCCTGCGACCCGCGAGGGTCGTTTTTGTTTGGGGTAGCCCAGCGCGCGGCTTCGCACCTTACCAAGTGAATAAGCTGTAACAGATGCAGCAAGGCACGTAGAAGTTCAATTTCTCCGTACTCAGCCTGAAGTGAGTGGTCAAGCTACTAAGGGCGTATGGTGGATGCCTTGGCATCGTCTGCCGAAGAAGGACGTGGTACACTGCGATAAGTTCCGGTCAGGTGTGTGCAACCGTGACGAGCCGGAAATGTCCGAATGGGGAAACCCACGCGGGGTGTATACCTGCGTATCCTGTGCTGAACCCATAGGCACAGCGAAGGGAACCCGGGGAACTGAAACATCTTAGTACCCGGAGGAAAAGAGAACATTCCGCGAGTAGTGGCGAGCGAAAGCGGAACAGCCCGTTGCCCATCAAAAGGATAGCCCAAGTGGTCTGGAAAGCCACACCAGAGAGGGTGAAAGTCCCGTCGGCGAAATCCCTATCGGGCGACCTAGCGAGTAGCACCGGACACGCTAACCCGGTGTGAAGATGGGGAGTCCACTCTCCAAGGCTAAATACAGACGATGACCGATAGTGCAGCAGTACCGTGAGGGAAAGGTGAAAAGAACCCCGGCGAGGGGAGTGAAATAGAACCTGAAACCATATGCTTACAAGCAGTCAAAGTCCCATATGTGGATGATGGCGTGCCTTTTGGAGAATGAGCCGCCGAGTTAATGGTTGTGGCAAGCTTAAGGGAGAGACACCCGGAGGCGCAGCGAAAGCGAGTCTGAATAGGGCGCAGAGTGGCAACCATTAGACACGAAACCTGGTGAGCTACCCATGGGCAGATTGAAGCGCGGCTAACCCCGCGTGGAGGATCGAACCGGTAAATGTTACAAAATTTTCGGATGACCTGTGGGTAGGGGTGATATGCCAAACGAACCAGGAGATAGCTTGTTCTCTCCGAAATAGCTTTAGGGCTAGCGTCTGAGGTTCAGCTGGGGAGGTAGAGCACTGGCAGGGCTAGGGGGCGCAAGCTTACCAAACCCTACCAAACTCCGAATGCCCCTGCTCCAGACTCAGGCAGTCGGACGGCGTGAGATGAGTTTCGTCGTCGAGAGGGAAACAACCCAGACCCTCGGCTAAGGTCCCCAAGTCGGTGTTAAGTGGCAAACGATGTGGGAATGTTTAGACAGCCAGGAGGTTGGCTTAGAAGCAGCCATCCTTTAAAGAGTGCGTAATAGCTCACTGGTCAAACGTTCCTGCGCGGATAATGTAACGGGGCTCAAACACCGCACCGAAGCCCGGGAGCAGCAATGCTGGTAGGAGAGCGTTGCCTGTGCGTTGAAGATCGACCGGCAAGGACGGTTGGAGCGCAGGCAAGTGAGAATGGTGGCATGAGTAGCGAGAAATAGGTGAGAACCCTATTCGCCGTAAGTCTAAGGTTTCCGACGGAAGGTCAGTCCGCGTCGGGTTAGTCGGGCCTTAGCCGAGGCCGAAAGGCGTAGGTGATGGACAACGGGTTAATATTCCCGTACCAGCTTGTGGAGCACAGGCGGGACGGGGCCAGATCATCCAGCCTCTGAGTGGATTGAGGTGGCAAGCGGGTCACGCCCGTGATGCCGGCGCTTCGGCGCACAAGTGGATAAGTCTGGCCTCCAAGAAAAGCGCACTGGCGTCGAAGCAAGCTGACCGTACCGCAAACCGACACTGGTAGACGGGTAGAAAATACCAAGGCGAACGGGAGAACCTCTGCTAAGGAATTAGGCAAAATAGCCCCGTAACTTCGGGAGAAGGGGCGCCCCCGCGAGGGGGCCGCAGTGAAAGGGTCCTGGCGACTGTTTAACAAAAACACAGGTCGCTGCAAACGCGCAAGCGGACGTATAGCGGCTGACGCCTGCCCAGTGCCGGAAGGTTAAGAGGAGGGGTGCGAGCTCTGAATTGAAGCCCCGGTGAACGGCGGCCGTAACTATAACGGTCCTAAGGTAGCGAAATTCCTTGTCGGGTAAGTTCCGACCCGCACGAATGGCGTAACGATCAGGACACTGTCTCAGCAGGGGACCCGGCGAAATTGAAATACGTGTAAAGATGCACGTTACCCGCAGCAGGACAAAAAGACCCCGTGGAGCTTTACTATAGCTTGCTATTGCGTTAGGGCGCAGCTTGTGCAGGATAGCTGGGAGGCTTTGAAGCTGGGGCGTCAGCCTCGGTGGAGCCGTCGGTGAGATACCAGCCTGGTTGCGCTTTGGCCCTAACCCTGGACCGTCAGCCGGCCAGGGGACAGTGGCAGGTGGGTAGTTTGACTGGGGCGGTCGCCTCCTAAAAGGTAGCGGAGGCGCCCAAAGGTTGGCTCAGGGTGAATGGAAACCACCCGCAGAGTGTAAGGGCACAAGCCAGCTTGACTGCCAGACCAACGCGTCGCGCAGAGTCGAAAGACGGGCCTAGTGATCCCACGATACCGTGTGGAAGGGTCGTGGCTTATCGGATAAAAGCTACCCCGGGGATAACAGGGTAGTCTGGTCCAAGAGTTCACATCGACGACCAGGTTCGCCACCTCGATGTCGGCTCATCACATCCTGGGGCTGGATCAGGTCCCAAGGGTTGGGCTGTTCGCCCATTAAAGTGGTACGTGAGCTGGGTTCAGACCGTCGTGAGACAGGTCGGTCTCTACCCGCTGTGGGCGTAGGAAGTTTGCGGAGGGCTGCCCCTAGTACGAGAGGACCGGGGTGGACGGAGCGCTCGTGTGCCGGTTGTCGCGCCAGCGGCATCGCCGGGTAGCGATCTCCGGAGGGGATAACCGCTGAAAGCATCTAAGCGGGAAGCCCACTCCAAGATGAGACTTCCCACCGCAAGGTTAAGACCGCTGGTAGACCACCAGCTTGATAGGTTGGGCGTGGACGCGTGGCAACACGTGGAGCGGACCAATACTAATGGTCGAGGGCTTCATCACCTTCAGGTCTTGAGTGCGGAGAAGTTGACCCTCTACGGTCGCCTGCAGCCTATCACAGCTTATTCACCCCCCCCACACCGCGTGGGGCAGCGGTTTGTTGGTGGCTCCCGCGCTGGGGGTACACCTGGTCCCTTCCCGAACCCAGTCGTTAAGTCCAGCAGCGCCAATGGTACTTGGGGAGCCATCCCCTGGGAGAGTAGGCCGCCGCCAACAAACCCCCGCCCCACGCCACACTCCCCACACTTTTCCACCATCCCTCAAAAATTTTATCCCTATATCCCCTTTTTCAAATTGCCCTGAATATGGCTATAATTCAGGCATGACACTTCTCGATGGCATCACACACATCATATTTGATCTGGACGGTCTGCTCGTTGACACCGAGCCGCTCTGGCAGGCTGGCGAAAGTGCCATCCTGGCGCGCTATGGAACCGCCTGGGACCCGGAAATAGCGAAAACACACATTGGCCGCCGCCTGGACGAGGCTGCTGCTGCCATGATTGCTGGCTATGGATTGCCCTTAGCGGCTGCCGTGCTGGAAGCGGAAATTCTGGAAGACGTCGTTGCCCGTACTGCGCATGAATTGGTGGCCATGCCCGGCGCCGACGAACTGGTGCGGCGTGCTTATTCTGCGGGCTATCCGCTGGCGATTGCCAGTAGCTCCCCCCGCTATTACATTGAAGCCGTGGTGCAGCAAAGTGGCTGGGCTGGCCTGATTACCCACATCGCCAGCGCCTATGAAGCACCACAGGGCAAGCCTGCGCCAGACGTTTATCTGGATGCAATTGCTCGGCTGGAAACCACCGCCGCGCGTTGCATCGCATTCGAAGACAGCCCCACGGGTGCTCGGGCGGCGCAGGCCGCTGGGTTACGTACCGTTGCTGTTCCAGGGCATGGCTTTACCCCGCAGGATTACCTGGGCATTGTGGACCATGTTCTGCCCTCATTGCTGGAAATCCTCCCCCTCATTAAAACCTAATTTGTTCCTCTCTGGCCTATTGAGTAGACTAGGACTATGAATATCCAGCCTACAGATACCTTCTCGACACAGCTGGAAGTTTGCTACGAAGTTCTTCTGTTCCTGTCCACGCGCATGCAACGCCTGGCACCGGGGGAAATTCTGGAGTTTATTAGCTGCGACCCGGATGCACCCCGTGCTGTCGAAGAGTGGACTGCGTTACGCAGCTACGAACTTCTTGCTGTTGAAGCCCTGGAAGATGGTCAAACTCGTTTTCTGATTCGGAGATAACCGATGAGCCCCAAAAGATGGTTGCTGATCATCGCCCTGGCCCTGATGGCGGGCCTGCTGGTTGCTTGCAATGGCGATGATGACGCGGATTCAACCGCCCAGGACGTTAGCTCCGCGCCAGAAACCACGGCGGAGGCAGCCCCGGAAACAGAAGTCGCCCAGGCCCCCACAGAAACGGTAGAAGTAACCGAGGAAGCGGTTCCAACGGTCACGCCGCAACGCAATGCCCCGCTACTCACCGCCACAGCCATCCTGTTGCAAGCGACAGAGATGCGCCTGAGTGCCATCCAGGCGACTGGCGAAGCTCGGTCTGCGTCCACGGGAACCGCGATTGTTGAAAACGCCCTGGGGACAGCCACAGCAGCCGGCACCGAAGCCCCCACAGCGACCGAAGTAGCCCAGCAACCAACGGCATCGCCAACCCGCAATCGGCAGAACAACTTGCTCCTGACTGCGACTGCCCTCCTGGCCGATCAAACGGCCACTGCCGCCGCACCCACGCAGGTTCCCATGGCAACTGCCACCCCAACGGAGGCTCAACCGACCGCAACAGAAGTGCTCCCCTCCAGTACACCTAGCGCCAGCCCCACCGTAACCCGAACGAATACTCCAACTGCTGTGGCAACCGCTACCGTGACGCCTACCGAAGTAGCGCCCGACCTGGAAGCTACGATAAGCGCTGCCGTTGCGGGCACGCTCACGGCTTTGCCGCCTGGTGTCAGCTTGACCGAAGGAGCTTCTTTTGCCTTGCAGGTGGCGCCAGAGGTGGGCCTGAGCTTTATGGCCCCCGAGGATTGGCAAGCCGTGCTGGAGGGGCGTACTGCCTTGCTCCAATCGCCGGACCGGACCAGCGGCTTAATCATCCAGCGGGGAAGCCGGGTGTTCCTGGTGAGCCTGGGCTTGCTAGGCCAGGCTGAAGACCTGGAAAGTGCCCTGGCGGATGTTTCTTTGAGTGACCAGGCCCCGCAAATCCAGAATGTAAATCCCTTACCGGTGGATGTGCTGGGCGTACCCACCCTGGAGCTGCGCGCGCAGGATGTATCCTCCGTCACGCTGGCCTATTTGCTCACCCTGGCCGAGGATGATTATGCGCTGGTGGTGGCCTATGCACCGCTGGCACAAGCGCAGGTCTTCGAGCAGACCGTTTTGCGCCCGGTGCTCTTCTCGCTGGATGATGCGACGGGCGCCAGCGCCGTGGCTACCCCGACGGCCACCGAGGCTGCGGGTGCTTCTACAGCGACCACGCTCCCGGCGAGTGCCACGCCGCTCCCCACTAGCGCCATAGTCACGCCACTGCCCCAGGTCAGCCCAACAGAGGCCGCCACAGAGACGCCAGCGACGCTCCCTGCACCCCCCACCGAGATGGGGCAGGCCACGCCGCAGCCAGGCTTCCAGAACTTTAGCAGCCTCTCGCTACGGATCAACTTCCAATATCCCAGCAATAGCACCCTGGAGCAAGATGGGCCGATTGTCGTGGTGACTTCCGAAGAAAACCAGCAGGCGCGGGTGGTTTTCATCCGCTTGACGCCGCAGGAATTTGTGGAGGTTGACCTGTTTACGGATGCTTCGGACCCGCAGTTGGCGCTCGAAGGTCTGGTCGAAGAAGCGCTGGATCAGGAATTCTCGGTTGAGGACGTGGAGCTTTTCGGCTTTACCACCTACCGAGCCGAGCTGGGCTTCCTCCCCGAACTCTATGCAGCCTACTACCTGGTAGACCTGGGTTCGGAATGGCTGTACATCTTGGCGGTGGCGCCGCAACAGGCCGTTGATTTCAAAGAAACCTTTGTTGATCCCATCCTGGGGAGCCTGGCCATCACGCCGCCCCTGGATGCCATCGCAACAGAAGCGGTGGAGTTCCCCAGCCGCTACACCAGCCCAACAACTGGCATATCGGTCCCCGTGTTCGAAGATACAGTCGCTACAGAGGGTGAAACCAGCTTTAGCCTGGCCTTTACGGAAAGGGTTGTGGTGACGCTTCAGCGCGGCACGCCTCAGGACTTACTGGCGCGCGGGGTCATCACCAACGATATTGGCCTGATTGCCGCCGTTCGTAGCATCGCAGAACGCTTTGGGGTGCAGGATGTAACTGTGGAGCCAGACCGCAACCTGCCTTATTCTCGGGCGGCCTATGTGGAGTTCGAGGTCGAGGGTGTGGGCTACCACTTTAGCGCGGCTGTGGTGGATGAGGTCGAGAACGAGTGGCTGGTGGTGGAGGTCAGCGGCCCTGCTGAGGTCTTTGCAAGCTTTGTCGCCACGACCCTGAACAGCTTTTTGCAGCAGGTCCAGCTGGAAGAAGGCTTTGTGGCGCCTAGCGGAGCCAGCACACCGGCTCAACCGACCACTGGCAGCGCTACACCCACGCTGCAACCCACCTACACGCTGCAACCCACCTACACGCCGCTGCCCACCTATACCCAACCCGCCAATCCTTAACGCGCAGATTGGGTGCTAATCTCCGAAAAGCCCGCCAGGTGCACTGGCGGGTTTTCTTTTGCGCCAACGCCCTAGGCCGGGTTTGTAATTCACGGCAAAGACCCCGCCCAGGATGAGCGCAGCCCCGGCCAGCAACGAAGCATCCACCGTCTCATTGAGGAAAATCGCCCCCAGCGCAATGCCTACAGGTGGAAAGACGTAGGTCACTACCGAGGCGCGTGTGCCCCATTGGTCCAGCAGGTAGTAGAACAGGAAGTAGGCCGCCACCGTGTTTATGACTGCCAACGTGATCACCGCCGCCAAAATGTCTGTGCTAAAGCGGCTTGCCGAGGGGAGGGGGGCGCTCACCAGGGTTAAGGGGATGATCATCACGCTAGCGGCCAGCAAGGTTGTCCCCGCAATGGTGATGGACTCGATGTGGCGCAACCGGGCACGGATGAACACCAACGCAATCCCATAACTCAGGGAGGCCCCCAGCATCATGACCTGACCGGCGAGCGGGCTGGCCCCAGCCGTCTGCAAACCGCGCCACGTTAGCATGATGATGCCCCCATAGCCAATCATCAGGCCCAGCAGGCGCGTCAGGTTTAGCCGTTCATCCTTCAGGAAGAAGTGCGCGATCACCAGGCTGAACAACGGCACCGTCGAATTTAGGATCGTAGCCAGGCTGCTGTCGATGCTCTCTTCGGCGCGGGCGATCAAGCTAAAGGGCAGGGCAACGTTCAAGAACCCGGCAATGGCGACCCCGCCCACATCGCTCCAGCGGAGCTTCGCCAGGCGGTGTGTTGCCTGCAAATAGGCGATCATCAAGGCTGCGGCCAACCCAACCCGCAACGAAACCAGCGGCAGAGGCCCCAGCGCTTCTACCACGATTTTGATGAGCAAAAATGAAGACCCCCAGATCAGGCCCAGGGACCAGAAGGCAAGCCACTGCTTCATCGGCGGCATATCCTTACTTCAACTTCGTGCGCAGAAATGCGAAACCGATGGCTAGGTGCAGCCATCGGTTGAGGGAACAAGGGGGCGTTTTGCCCGGCGCCAGGAAAACGCGCGGCCTACTCAGCGATCTTGGCGCGCGCTTCTTCCTCGTTATCAACCAGGATAATCCGTTCGGTCAGGCCCACCATGCTAAAGAGCTTTTTGTAATGAGAAGAAAGGCCATAGGCAAACACCTTCCGCCCGGCCTGGGTAGCGTCTTCGACCAGGCTAATGATCAGACCGATCCCGGCACTGTTGAGGTAATCACTGTTATCAAAGTTCAGGGATAGCAGCTCCACCTTTTCGGCAGCCAGGGCATTATATGCGGTATAGGCAGTCTCGCGGGTCTGAGCCGTCACATCGCGTGGGAAGTCCAGAAACCCCATGCGCCCTTCTTTGCGATGTTGCACTTCCTTCGCCATAACTTGCTCTCCTCATCTGATCTTACCCAGATCAGCCCGATTGTTGGTTCCCGAAGCGCCGCTTGATGGCAACCCGGGCCAGGCGTGTATAAAAATTAACCTGCCCCTAGCGCTCTGGCGCTGAGGTTTCTCCACTTTCTGCGACCCCAGGGAGGTAAGCGACCATTTTGATCAGGTTCCCGCCATCCGGCAGATGAAGGATCTCAAATTCATCCACCAGATTCTTAATGAAGAACAGCCCCCAGCCACGCATGTCGCCCAGGCCAGGTGCAGGTAGTACGTTCGAAAGCGCTTTCTGGCCGCTATCCGAGATGCGGATTTCCAGCCCATTTGGCGCAGCGCTCAGCAGAACGCTCACCGAGCGCGAAATATCTTCGGCGTTGCCGTGTTCGATGGCGTTCATGCAGGCTTCGGCCACAGCCGTCTTGATGTCTTCGATACGTTCTTCTGAAAACCGACTTCACGGGCAATAGCGTCCACTGCGCCCCGCGCCACCATTTCAAAGCCAAGCTGGCTGGGCAAAAGAGTTCCACATTCCGTCGTGGCATACCCGGGTCTCCGTAGACTATCGGCGCAAATTTCTTTCGAGACAGCTCAACCTCATCCTCGGGCTCCTCCGTTGGGGCTTCGGTCATAGCGCTGTCAATTCCGGCAGCGCCTTCCACCTCCAAGTTTGGCTCCGAGGGCGGGGCTGGTTGGTAGTGAAGGGCACGCAACACCAGGATGGTTGTATCATCCTGAGGGTCTAGCTCCCCAAGGTGCTCCTCCACAGACCTTTGAATTGTAGCAAGGACTTCTGCTGCTGTCACGTTTTCTGGCAGGGCGTTCAGCAGGCTTTCGATGCGGTCGAAGCTATACATTTCTCCCAGGTTATTTTGCGCTTCGACCACCCCATCCGAAAACATAACCATCAAACTGCCGGGCAGGAGCTTGATGGAACGGGCCGAGTAGAGCATGCTGGTAGAAACCCCCAGCGGATACCCCCCGATAGGGACGGTATCAAAAAGGCGGGTCCCAGCCAGGCGCAGGTAGGGCTGGACCATCCCGGCATTGGCAATATCCAGCATGCTCTCCTGCGGGTCATAAATCGCCAGGATCAACGCGCTGTTCATATCATTCTGGCGCATACGGTCAATCAAGCGCACGTTGAGCGCTTGCAGCAGCTCAGAAGGATGCGTATGGCGGGTGCTTTCATCACGCATGGCGGTGGTGATGACCGCCATCAGCAGCGCCGCCGGGATACCCTTGCCCTGGACGTCGCCAATGGCAATCACCAGCTTGCCATCCGGCAAGGTGATGTATTGATAGTAGTCGCCGCTTACCTGCCGCGCCGGGAGGGAGGTGGAAACAATCTCCAACTGAGGGAGGTCCGGGGCGCTGGGGGGGAGCAAGCTGGTTTGGATACCGCGTGCAATGACCAGCTCTTGCTCAATGCGGTTGACTTCTAGCTCATAGACCCGTGCATTCTGGAGGGCAATACTGGCTTGGTCTGCAAACGTCTCGGCCAGTTCGATGTCTTCGCCGCTAAAGCGGTGCTTTTGATGGCTGTTGATGCCCAATACGCCCACCAATTGCTCGCGCACGCGCAGCGGCACCCCAACCCAGGAACCAATCTCTTCTGCACTGCCAGCCAGATGAGACCAGCGTTCGTCTATGGTGGTGTCGTTGATGACCACGGTCACCCCGCGTGCGATGACCTCGCGCGCGGCACGTGCTTCGTCAATCTGGAGTGTGGGTTGTTCAAGGCTGTGGTTGCCATTGGCGCTGCGGTAGGCTGCCGAGCGCAACTCCTGGTCTTCAACCAATAAAATGGTGGCGCTATCGTGCGGCACCAGCAGCGCGAGTTCGTCCAGAATGCGTTGCAGCACCGTACCCACATCCAGGCTGGAGTTCAGCACGCGGCTGGTTTCTAACAAACTGCGCATGGCCAGCCGCCGTTGCTCTTCCAGGCGGAGGGTGCGCCCTTCCTCTAGCAACCGATACGAGAAGGTGCTACCCAGCACCAGCACGCACAAGGCAGAAAACACCCCGAACACGTTCAGCAAGAGTAACGTTGTGCTTACTTCGTCTTCCAGTGCTTCGCTTTGGTCGCTGCTCAGGAAGATAATGAATGCCTCGTTGAGCACGTTGGCAGGCGCGATGGCAGCTTCGCGCACCACATCATCCACGGAATAGCTGCGGTTGATGGGTTCTGCCAGTTGGGTCAGGCTCGTTAGCGGAGCCTCCTGAAAGGCTGCTTGCAAGTTGGGTTCTGGTAAGGAACTATACTGGAGCGTCCCTGTACCATTCACCACCCAGACCTGCCCGGTTTCAGCCAGGTCCAGAAAGCTAAACAAATCGGCAAAAAGGGCATTGAGGTCCACCTGAGCCACCAGAAACTCCGTGTTTAGGCTGGTGGAGTCCACTGGCACAACCAACAAAACTTGCGATGGTGGGAGCATCTCGCTGCGCGTTAGAATTGCCGGAATATCGGCTGTAACGCGTTGACCCTGGCTGGTTAGGGGCGACCAGCTCTGCTGGGATGGTGTAGCTATAGTCTGCTGGGTCTTCCAGGGTTGTGATGACCGCATGCATGGCTTCAGGATAGGCATACAGGGCCGACCCCGGAAGTCAAAACGGGTGATGCTCACCAGCGCACCCGGCGGATACTCTAAACTGGCCGCGGCCAGAGCCTCGCGGGCGTCAGCCTGGCGGGTGACGGATACCGCGCGGATGTCTTCACGACTGGCCAGGCTAGAGAGATCGCCCTCCAGGCTAGTCAGGGTGACCTGGGTTTGTTGCGAAAGGGAAGTGACCAGTTGCAGTTGAGAGGTCTGGAAGCGCTCCAGGGCTGTGTCTTCAATGGTAGCAGCAGCCAGTCGGGTCAGGGCAATAACACCAAACATCAGGACCAGGGTAATTACAACAGATAGGATGGTAAGGCGCTGTCTTTGCAAGCCTACTTCTCCCTCGATGCCCAGCCTTGCATGCCTCATTGGCACGCCAAAAATACGCCTGCGCCATGCCAGAATGTATCAAGAAGGCCAGCGATAATCAAATTAAATTAAGTTAACACGCTTGGTCGCTAGGCTTAACGTAACTTTCCCATTTCGCGGACTGCATCCAGCGCATCCAGGGTCAGATTGGCCGTGGGGACTTTCAGGTTGTAGTTTAGAATCTGGCGGTTGATGGCGCGGATCTGGTCCTGAAACGCGCTTTCGGCGGCCTTCAGATCATCCTCAGCCGCCCATTGTTGCCGGACCCGGTGTTCATCATAGCGCATCCGCTGGAGGCGCTCCTGGGCTTGTTTCCAGCGGCGGCAGGCCCGTTGCCAGCCTTGCCGTGCACGGTCTAGCGCTTGCTCAAGGTCCTGTCGTTCTGCAATCCAGGGGGGCAGCACTTCATTATCCGCCATGATCTTGTTCGCCAGGCGGTCTTCCTCTGGCACCAGGCGCGAGAGGTCCAGCGGAAGGCGCTTCCCGGCGCTGTTCAGGTTCTCAAAATCGCCCCGCTCCATGGCTTTGCGAATGTGTTCATCTGCAATGTCGGGCATGGTGCTCTCCCCTTGCCGTGCTAATTGCTGCCCGGCGTTCCAAAGTCGATGATCTCTCCGCCTACCGTAAAGGTCGCTTGTAATTCTCCCTGATCATCGTATAACATGACGGTTTCGCCCACTTCCCACATGGGGCTGCTCTGGTTCCAGTAGAGGAAGCCCGGCGTATTGGTGCCGGTGCGGGTTTGGACGCGGATTAAGCTCCCCGGCACCAGGCGCACCGCTGGAAAAGTGAACAGGTTGCCCTGGCCGTCTTCCAGGGTCCAACCGCTCAAGGCAATTTCGCCGCTCAGGTTTTGCAGCACCACCTGTTCACGGGTAATGTCTCCGGCATTTTCCACGGCGACGATGGCCACTTCGGGGTTTTCTACGGTGGGTGGCAGTTCTGCTGTCGGCGCGATGAAGGTCAGGTTGAAGGTGGGACGCGGGGTAATGGTCGGGGTGGGGGTGGCATCCGGTTGGCAGGTTGGGCCAGGGACGAGCAATTCCTGGCCAATTTGCAGGATGGTTTGATCTGTGATGTCGTTAAGCACCAGAAGCGCCGGGAGGGTCACACCAAAGCGGTTGGCGATGGTGCTGGCTGTATCGCCTGACTGGACGAAGTATCGTTCGCAGCCATCCTCCGGTTGTGGAGTGCTGGCCCCCGTGGCATTCTGAGCAACGCTGCCGCTGGGTGCGCCCGGCAAGCTGGGGATGAGTTGCGGCGGCAGCGTGGGCAGGTCATCGCTGCTGGAGGCGGGCACGTTTGGGGTGGCGTTGGTGGTGGGGATGAGGCCCGCCCCGCCACCGGAAGCGGTGTTGGGGGCCTGGGTAAGCTCGCGCGCTGCTGCGGTGATGGTCAACGCCTGGGCATCCACGGTTTGCTGGAGCGCATCTGCCGAAAGGGGCTGGTTAGGGTCTGGGGTCGCGGTCACCACGATGATAATTGTTGGGCGGGCGCGGGCTTCTTCGCCACTGTCATCTGGCGAGAAGAACGTGATCACACCAAAGGCCACCCCAATTGAGACGACCACATTGATCAGAAGAAAGAGTGCGCCGGTCTGCCGTCTGCCCATGCTGGTTTCCTTATCTGTCGGCGCGCTATCGTCAGATGTTTGATGATGCGCTTGCGCCTGCATACTAGCACAGCGCCTGGGCCGGGGCAACCGACAACAGTTGCCCGCGCCATCGATCCCCACTACACTCAGAGCGACATCAAGTGAAGGAACAGCCATGCGCGAAACAGAAGCCCTGGTGGAGCGGGTCTGGCGGTTGGCGCCCCGTGTGCAACGGATGGAAGTGGTCATCGAACCCGCTCTGGAGCAAATTGAGCCTGGACAGCGCTTGCTGGGGATGCCCCCAGCGCGCAATTGGCAGCCCTACCTGCGCGATGCCCTTTTCCGGTCAAACGGGAACAAAGTATCCTCACGCTGGAGTACCCTGGCGAGCAACGCTATAACGCCGGAGATGTGATCAGCCTGCTGGGGCCAGTAGGCAGCCCTTTGCCCTGGGTGCGCGGCGCAGGCAAGCGCTTGTTACTCATCGCGCACCAGGCCGCGCCCACGCCTTTGCTCTTTTTGGCGCAGCGTGCCGTGGAAGTTGCCGCCGAGGTGGTGCTGGTGCTGCTGGGCCCGGCCAGCGAATATCCCTTTACCGGGGTGCCTCCGGCGGTTGAGGTGCTGCAAAGCGAGCCAGACGGCACCTGGAACGACGCGACCAATGTGCTATCCTGGGCAGACCAGCTCTTTGTGGTGGCAGACGAGGCCCTGTGGCCAGAGGCCTTTAGCCAGGTCTATCACCAAATTCAGCAGCAACGCAGCACCGTTCCGGTGAACTTCGTCTTTGGGGTGTTTGACCTGCCTTTCCCGTGTGGCACTGGCGCATGCCTGGCCTGCATGGTGCGCTGCAAAACCACCAACCGCCTGGCCTGCAAAGAAGGCCCCGCCCTTGACCTCACCGAAGTGCTGCTGGCATGATCGAACTCACACATTCCCCCAAAAACGCGTTGTTAGTAGCCCACCCTGTGCTCATTGGAGCGGGTTTTGTGGGTTGGGATGGCTCTGCTTATCGGCGCCTGTTGCCGCTGGATCAGTTCGGCGCGCTCATCACGCCGCCGCTCTCGCTGACGCCGCGTCAACCAGCCTCCGGGGTGCGCGTGGTCCCTACTCCCGTCGGATTTTGCTGCACACCGGGTTGCCGAACCCTGGTGTGCAACGGGCGCTGCGCGAAAACGATGATAAGTGGAAGAAAAGCCCTATCCCAGTAGTGGTGCACCTGGTTGCAGAGTCAGCGGAACGGGTGGCCCAGGCGGTTCAGGTTCTGGACCGTAGCCCCAATTTAACCGGGATCGAGCTGGGGCTGCATGATGAAGTGGAGCTACAGGAGGTGCACCGCCTCATCGGGGCTGTAGCGCGCCAATTCGGACCTGCCCGTTCTGGTCAAGGTGCCCTTATATCGGGCGACATTCACAAGGTGCTCTAGATTTACTAGCTGCCCTATGTTGGCCACTGCGGCTCGTGGCATTCGCCCCTAGTGTTACCACCCACCGCGACAAGGATGC
>JAAUUD010000128.1 GCA_012031655.1 Anaerolineae bacterium
GTTGGGGGAGGTGGCGGTACGCTGTGAATCGATAGGAATCGCGTCGAAGAAGGCACGGGTGTCAAGTGCAATCAGGGCGATCCAACCGAACTGTCCCAGTTCGCACTCAACCAGCACCCAGGGACTGTAGGGGCTGCGGGCGAGCAGTTCCACCGGAGTGGAGTCTGCTACCGACGCAATCACGGGGAAACCGGTATCGGGTCCCTGCCGCAGGCTTGCCCCGGCAGGCGCGACAATCTGCCCGGTTGTGCCAACTGCCCAGATTCTTCGATTCAAGCTTCAGTGAGCGGTTATAGGCCTTGAGAGCCGCTTGGATTTGGTTCGCCTGCAAAAAGGCATTACCCCGATAGCGCCACCAACGGGCGTTGCGCGGGTCGCGCTTGAGGGCTTCGCCGTAGCTAACTGCGGCTGCCTTTGGGCTTACGCAGCGCCCGCAGGATAATGCCACGGGCTACCCAGGCGGTGGCCACACGGTCGTCGTAGCGGAGGGCTTGGTTAATGTTGGTGAGGGCCAGCTTGTAACGCTTAAGCTGTGCCAGACGGATCGCCCGATTTTGCCAGGCTTCAGGAACTTCGGGATTGAGCTCTAAGAGGCGGTCGTAGTTGATGACGGCAGTTTTATACTGACCCAAACGCCCCAAGAGCAGGGCCAGATTCAGCAGTGCCGGTTCATCGTAGGGATTAATGGCAAGGGCGCCGTTATAACTGTCAATGGCTTCGCGGTAGCGCCGCAAGATTACGAGGGTATCACCCCGCCGGGCCCAAGCTTGAGCAAAGTTAGGGTCAATGGTCAAGGCACGATCAAAGCTTTTGAGGGCTTCACTGTAGCGCTCTCGCACAAACAGTTCTTCACCCCGATCCAATTGCAAGTCGGCGGTGTTCCACTGAAACAGGCGCTGACCGTCCATCTTCTTCTGGAGCATGATCAGCCCATGGATCAGGGCCTGAGGCGTGGGGGGGCAGCCCGGCACATAGACATCAACGGGCAGGTATTTGTCGATGCCGCTGACGACGTTGTAGCCTTCTTTGAAAGGGCCACCCCCAGAAGCGCAAGCGCCCATCGCCAGGACATAGCGCGGCTCGGCCATCTGGTTGTAGATGCGGACAATCGGCACCACCATCTTCTTGGTGACCGTGCCGGAAATGATGAGGAGGTCTGCCTGGCGCGGGCTGGCACGGAAGACTTCCATGCCGAAGCGGGCCAGGTCGTAGCGGCTGGTGGCGGTGGCAATCATCTCGATGGCACAGCAAGCCAGGCCAAAGGTGAGCGGCCACAGCGAGTTCCGCCGACTGTAGTTATATAGGCCGCTGAGTGTGGTCACGGCGACATTGTCTTGCAGCGATTCTGGAACGGGCACGGAAGGATCGTGCAGTTCCCTGAGGTCCAGTTCACTCATGGTCCATTACCCTTACCCTGCCTTCAAAGCGGCAGGTCATTGTTTCAGGTCGAGTGTATTGTAACAAATATCACAGCTTGTGCCAGAATCATCCGAGAATATGGGCCTATTGGAGCGTGTTTTTTTAAGGTAAATCGGTGCGCTCCCATTCCAGGCCACAAACGCGCCGTTGATCATCAAAAATCAGGCTCGCCTGATAGGTGCCCCCATCCTCGATGCCAAAGGTGCAGCCGACTTCCTGTTCAGTCTGGCCCAGCACATGGCAGTTCACGTTGACCACCGTTCGTTCATAGTAGGGCTGTTGCAGGGCTTCCGCGCCTGCGTCACAGGTTAGCGCCAGGATGGCCTGGCCATCGGCGGCGCCAATCGCGGTGATGAGCCGCTCGGCATTGCGCACGGTGTTGCTGGAAAGCACTCCCTCCGGCGCCGTGGGCGAGGCGTTGGGCGCTTCATCGCCCACATTAAGCAGCACAAAAGCCCCCAACAAGCACAGCGCCAACAAGACCCCCAGCCCCGCCGCGATCACGGCTTTGTTCAGGGCGCGCAGTTCCTCGCGCAAGAAGGCCCGCCAGCGCGACTCGGACAGCGGGACGCGAAATTGAGCGGGGTCGAGGCGCGGCGGCAATGCATGGGTGGGTGCGGGGGCTGGCAATCCGGCAACGGGCACCCCCAGCGTGTGTAGCTCGCGCACCACTTTTTGCATTGCCTGGGCGTAATCCTGCTGGTGGAAGTCCACGTATTGCAGGCGGTTGAGCTGAAAAGGCATCCGGCTGGGTTCCAGGCGCAACGGGATGATGGGCTTCCGGTTATCCAGAAAGTAGTGCCACTCATCCGCCACGTTTTCAGAGGCCATCGAGGCTTCTGTGACGATGACCAGCATCACAAGCGCCTGGTCCAGTGCCTGTTGGATGGCATCACTCCAGCGTTTGCCTGCCGGGATATCATCCACATCCAGAAAAACGTCCGTCCCCAGGTGTTCCAGGTCGGCAGCCACCTGCTGCGCAAAGGCGCTGTTCTTGCGGCTGTAGGAGATGAAGATCAGCGCCATGCAGCGTCCTTCGGGCTAGCGGGGTGTTTAAGCGGGGCGCTGGCCCCTAGCGGATGTGGAAGCCGCAGAGCTGGTTATCCTCCACCGTGAAGACATGCTGCATGCTGTGGCTCTCGCCATCCACAGAAAACGAGGTGGTGCAGATCATCTGGTCGTTGCCGCTGCGTTCGCAGTCAACATCCCGAAAGACGATGTTCTCTGGCAACACCACCAGGGTTTCCAGGTCTTCGGCTTCGCAAAAGACGGCGTTGGCGTCTTCCAGGTCGCCTTCAAAGGCTGAACGCAGGCTCGCGGCGGCGTCTTCTTCGCTGAGTGTGCCGCCACAGGCCGCCAGGAGGATCATCGCCAGCAGTCCCAGACCGGCAACCTTGCCCCAGGTAAGCGCAAATTTTGGCATCAAGGATGGCCCCTTTTTTCATTTGCAGCTCATTTTAGCGTGCTTCTGGCCAAAAAAACAACCGTTTGCGGCTTGTCGGATGCTCAAAACTTCGATATGATGCAGCCCGTTTGATTGACCCATCATCTTATACCTATCGCTTTCCGCTCTGTGTGCTGTCTCAGAGCAAGCCCATGGAAAGGAGCACTTCCCTTGGCCGAAGAAGTTCGTCGCTATGAATTAACCTTTATCTTGCCCCCGGCGCTCTCCGAGGAGGACATCCAGGGTCGGCAGGAAACCGTGCGCGGTTGGATTGCCAACAACGCAGGCGAGATCGTGAAGGAAAGCCACTGGGGCCGTCGGCGCCTGGCCTACCCCATCCAGAACTACAAAGAAGGCTACTACATCCTGATGGAATTTGCGGGACCCACGGACGGGATCAAAGACCTGGACCGTCGTATGCGGTTGGACACAGGTTACCTGCGCCATCTGATCGTCCGCGTGGACGAGTAGCCCCCAGGACGCCCACATGAGCCGTGGACTGAACAAGGTGATGATCATCGGGCGGATGGAGCGTGACCCCGAAATGCGCTACACCCCCAGTGGTCGGGCGGTCACCAGCTTCAGCATTGCCACGAGCCATCACTGGACCTCTGCCGAGGTGAGCGGCACGAAGAAACCGAGTGGTTTAACGTGGTCGCCTGGGGACCGTTGGCCAAAATCTGCTACGAGCACCTGCAAAAAGGCAAGCAGGTGTACATCGAAGGGCGCCTGAAGACGCGTAGCTGGGAAGACCAGGAAGGCAAGCGCCATTTTCGCACAGAGATTGTGGCCAAAGAAATGCTGGTGCTGGGTGATCGCTCGGGTGCTGACGAGGCCTACACCTATGAAGAAGCTGATGACGAGACGCTATAACAACGGAGACTTGAGGACCTTATGAACCCCGAAGATCAAATCCTGAACGCTGAAAACCGTCAGGATGATGCTGCGCCGCAGGAGCGCCCGCGCAGCGCGCCTGCCAATCAGGAAGGCGAGGAAAGCAGCGAAGAAAGTAGCCGGGGCCGGGGCCCTTCCAGCTATTCCCGGCGCCGCAACCGCAATCAATGTCCCTTTCTGAAAGATGGCAAGTGCCACATTGACTATAAAGATGTGGAAACGCTCAAGCGCTACATTACCGAAGAAGGCAAGATTCGCCCACGGCGGCAGACCAACGTGTGCTCCAAGTGCCAGCGCGCCCTGGCGGTGGCTGTCAAACGGGCCCGCCACCTGGCGCTGCTGCCCTATGCACCTCAGCACAACTACGGAGACTGAGCCAGGATGTCTAAACAGGATACCTCCGGGGGGCCACGCAGACGCCAGGTAACCCAGCAGGATATCGACCGGCGGCATGAGCATCGCTCCAAAGCAGAACTGGACCGGCTCTGGCAGCAGCGCGTGTTGATTGGTGCTGGGGCATTGGCAGTGATCCTGGTGCTGCTTGTCATCGGCGCGCTGATCTACGATCAGGCCGTGTTGCCGCGCGAGTCGCTGGTGACTGTCAATGACGAAGAAGTGTCGATTGATAGCTTCCGCAACCGGGTGCAGTACGACCGCTTCCAATTGGCGGAGCAGGCCCGTACCGGCTACGAGAACTTCCGCGCGGCGGGCCTGAGCCGCGAACAGGCTGAAAACCAGACCTTGCAGCTCTTTCAGAATCAACTGAGCTTGCTGCTGAGCGATGTCACCCACGGCCAACAGGTGCTCAACCAGCTAGAGCAGGAGATCATCCTGGAGCAAGCTGCCGAGGAGCTGGGCGTAGAGGTGGACCAGGCCGCCATCGATGCGGAAGTCGCGCGGTTGATTGTGGCCTTTACCGGGCGCAGCCTCACGGAGACGCCCAGCGCCACGCCCAGCCTGGAGCCGTCAACCACGGCCACGCCGATTGTGTCGCCGACCATCACCCACACACCGGCGCCGACCAACACGGTTACGCCGACCATCCAGCCAACGGCGCTGGGTTGCGCGGAGGGTGAGGCGGATTGCCCCACAGTGACGCCGCTGCCCAGCAGCACCGCGACCCGCACCCCGACCAGCACGCCGGAAATCACGCAGACGCCCACGCCCACCCACACGCCCACGCCCACCCTGGAGCCGGGGCAGGTGCGCGCCACGGTGGAGAACTTCCGCGAAGACTATTTTGAAGGCGGGCAGGATCGCTCTGGCCTGAACGAAGAGGCCATCCGCGAAATCTTCCGTGCTGATGCCATCCTGACCGCACTGCGGGAGTATGTGACCAGCAACGAAGAAGAATTTCCGGAATTTTACGTGGACCTCCAGGAAACCTGGGTGGATTCGCGCCATATCCTGATCGTTTTCCCGCAGGGAGAAGTGGTGCCGGAAGGTGACGACAACCCCTATTACGAAGAAGCACTTCAGGTGAAAGCCGCGCTGGATGCCGGAGAGCCATTCGCGGCCCTGGCGCAGGCGGTGTCGGATGACCCGGGCAGCGGGATTCAGGGCGGGGCGCTGGGTTGGTCCAGCAGTGCCGGGTATGTGGAAGGCTTCCGCGAGGCGGTCGAAACCGCAGAGATTGGTGCCATCACCGAGCCTGTGCGCTCGCAGTTTGGCTACCACATCATCCAGGTGCTGGACCGCGAAAGCCGAGAGGTTGCCGCCGCCCAGCTCGAACAGCAACGCGATGAAGCCTTTAGCAGCTTTGTTGACGAGCAGCGCATCGTGGCACGCATCGAACGGCGCGAAGATTGGCAGGAGTTCATCCCTGGCAGCCCGGATTTTGAGGCTTTGCTGGGCGACATCCTGCCGGACCTGACCAACTAAACACCGACTTCTGCCGGTGTTCCCTGGAACGGCGGGCCGACTGGCCCGCCGTTTTGCGTTTTCGACCTCAGTCAATAATCAAAAATCCATTTGATAATGCTCCGGGTTGTTGTTAAAATCTTCATAACCAAACGACAATTTGATTAACTGCTGCTCTTTTTTCTGAATCGAAAGGAAAAACGGAATGGAAGCGCCAATCCTGGCACGCGAAACTCAGGAACTCCTGGCCAGCCCCACGCGGCTGGACCTGCTCAAGCTAGAAAACTTCCTCTCCCCCAAGCAAATCGCCCTGCGCGACCAGGTGCGCGCGTTCATGGAAAACACCGTTCTGCCGAATATCAACGGCTATTGGGACCGCGCCGAGTTCCCCTGGGAGATCGTCCGCGAACTGAAGCAATTGCCCATTATGGGCGGGGTCATCCGAGGCTGGGAATGTGCCGGGCTGGACCCGCTCGAGAATGGGCTGGTGGCCTACGAACTCTCGCGGGCGGATGGTTCCATCAGCACCTTTCTGGGCGTGCATAATGGCCTGGTGATGACCTCCATTGGGCTGCTGGGCAGCGACGAGCAACGCGCCCGCTGGTTGCCGCCGATGGCCCGCCTGGAGCAGATCGGCGCGTTTGGCCTCACGGAGCCAGACCACGGTTCGGATGTGGTGTCGCTGGAACACGCGCCCGCCGGGTTGGGGGCGACTATGTGCTGAACGGTGCCAAGCGCTGGATTGGAAATGCAGAAATCGCGGATGTGTTGATTATCTGGGCACGCGACGAAGAAGATGGCAGCATCGGCGCGTTCGTCGTGGAGGACCCGCGCAATACGCCAGGCCTGGAAATGTCCAACATCGGCGGCAAGATTGGCAAGCGCGCCGTCTGGAACGCCGATATCACGCTGACCAACGTCCGTATTCCGGTCGAAAACCGCCTGGCCAAGCCGCGCAGCTTCCGTGATGCGGGCAAGGTGCTCATCCTGGGGCGCGTGGGGGTGGCCTGGGAAGCCGCCGGGATCGCCTCCGCGGCGGCAGAAATGGCGATTGCCTATGCGCGGCAGCGCCAGCAGTTCGGGCGTTCCATCGCCAGCTTTCAGTTGATCCAGCACAAGCTGGTGGAGATGGCCACCGAGGTGAGCCTGATGCAAATGCTGTGCTTGCAGGTGACCAACCTCATCGCGCAGGGGGCACTCACCGAGGGCTTGGCCTCTATGGCCAAGTACAACAACGCCCGCAAGGCCCGCTACGTGACCCAGCTTGCCCGCGAGACGATGGGCGGCAACGGCTTGCTCATTGAAAACCACGTGGCGCGCCTGATGATGGACGCTGAAGTGGTGTATACCTACGAAGGTTCCAACGAGATCAACCTGCTCATCCTGGGGCGGGAGCTCACTGGCATCAGCGCCTTTACCTAAGCTACGACCGGGCAACCGTGGGGGTCAGGGCCAACGCCTGGCCCCCGCGTTGCTCGTTGCGCCATTGCCCCGCCTGGCGTATCATACCCACAGCGCGCCCATGAAAAAATGTTATTTGAGAGGACGTCGCATGGCTACATCGCTGAAGTCGCGCCCGGTGGAGGCGGTACCCCTGCCGTACCCGCGCCAACCCTGGATCAAATGGTTGTACAAAAGCCCAATTTTGCTCTGGCGGTTGGGGTTAGGCGTGTTGGTGGGCCGCTTGTTCATGATCATGACCACCACGGGCCGCAAGACGGGCCAGCCACGCCACACCGCCATTGAGTACCACCGCTTTCAGGGGCGGTTGATGATCTGCTCTGCCTGGGGCGCGCATTCCCAGTGGTATAAAAACCTGCAAGCCGATCCACGCGTCACGATCCAGACCAGCGCCGGGACGCAAGCCATGCTGGCGCGGCGCCTCATCACCGAAGCGGACCTGCGGCTGGGGTATGCCCATGTGATGCAGAACCCCACTTTGCAACGCTGGTTTCGGGCGCTGGGCTTTGACCTGACCTGGGAAGACTTCTGGGCGCGGCGCAGCACGGTCTATCTGCTCACTTTTGAGCCGACGGATGCGCCCACCCCACCTGGCGTGCACATGGACCTGGCCTGGGCCTGGGGCGCCTTGCTGATTTTAGGGGTGCTCGTGGGGTGGGGCCGGCGGCGCTAGGTGGGCGGTTGCGGCCCCAACAACTCCAGCAGCGTATCAAAACGATAGCCCCGCAGCAGGTCCAGCATGGTTTGCTGCTGGGGTGCGGCGGCAGCGCTTCTAGCAGGTCCTGCACCGCCAGGCGATCAATCCGCAGCAGGGCGTTCAGCAGGCGCTGGCGCCAGGGGAGGGGCTGGGCCGCCAGCAGGTCTTGCATGGCCTGCTGCGCCTGGATTTGTGGCTCTGGCAGGGCCGCTGGCGCTGGCTGGGCGTCAAAAACAAAGCGTAGCCCCAGGTGCACGCGAAGTTTTTCCAGCAGGTCCGCCTGGCGGATGGGTTTACGCATGAAGGCGTCAAAAGCGCTGGAGAAGGGATCGTCCTGGTCTTCGCCCAGGCTGGTGGCTGCGGTCAGCGCGATGATCACCGGACGGGGGGTGAGCAGTTGGGACTGTAACTGGCGCGTAAATTCAAAGCCATCCATGCGCGGCATGCGGAGGTCCAGCCAGATGAGGTGCGGCGACCACTGCTGGCAAACGGCCAGCGCCTCTAGGCCGTCGCGGGCTTCGCGCAGTTCCAGGCCCAGTGGTCGCATCCATTCCAGCAGCAAGCGCGCATTTTCGGGCACGTCATCCACCACCAGCACCCGCTGGCCGCGCGGGCTATCTTCTGCCAGGCGCACGCGATAGCTGGCGGGCGGTTCGTCTGGCACTTCGGGCGCCTCGATGGCGGTCAGCGGAACCTCAAAGGCCATCACGGTGCCGCGTCCGGGGACGCTTTCCACGGTGATGTTGCCGCCAAGCATCTGCACGTACTGTTGAGAGATCGCCAGCCCCCAGCCCGGTGCCCTTTTGCGAGCGGACCCCACTGCTGGTCTGGGAGAAAGGCTCAAAAAGGGCGCTTTGCTCTTCCGGGGCAATGCCCACGCCGGTGTCCGCTACGCTGATGCTCAGGCGGCCTGCATGGTGGCTGGCGCGTAGCGTTACGCTACCCTGTTCAGTAAATTTGATGGCGTTGCTCAGCAGGTTAATGATCACCTGGCGCAGCTTGGCTTCGTCGCCTTCGGCATAGCGGGGCAGGGTAGGCGAGAGGTCCAGGTGCAGCACAATGCCTTTATCCTGCGCGGCGGCGGCGAACATCTTCTGGGCTGTGGCCAGCATGGCGCGCAGGCTAAAAGCGGCCTGGTGGAGCTGGGCTTTGCCTGCTTCGATCTTTGACATTTCGAGGATGTCATTGAGCAGGTGCAGAAGTTGCTCGCCGCTGCGGGTGATGATGGCGGTATGTTCGCGCTGGAGTGGGCCCAGGCTGGGGTCCTGTTGCAGGACCTCGGCAAAGCCCAGGATGGCATTGAGCGGGGTCCGTAGCTCGTGGCTCATGTTGGCCAGAAAGGTGCTTTTGGCCTGGTTGGCGCGCTGGGCTTCGTCGCGGGCCAGTCGAGCC